>JBCCMR010000120.1:0-9210 GCA_039026255.1 Pseudomonadota bacterium | reverse complement strand
TTAGATATGTGTCGATGCATTATTTACCGCTGCCATGCCGAGTGGCCTGACGTCGAGATTCGTCATGAGTTTCGACAGCCTCAAATACCCCGCAGATCTCGCGCACCACGTCATAGCGGCGCATGACCGCCTGTTGGTCGTAGCAGGGCTTTTCCGCGGTATCGCAGGGGTCGCTCACCTGGGTGCCGTCGCGCGTCAGGAGAAAGTACTCTGCCTCCACACCGGTTTTCACCCGCAGGCCCTGGTCCGCGGCCTGGGCGATCAGGCGCCGCAGGACATTGCGGGGGGCCTGGGCGACCTCTTCGCCCTCCATCACCAGGTTGCCGGCGACCCAGGCGACTTCGGGCTTCCAGGGCAGTTGAATCACGCTTGCTGGGTCGGGTACGGCCAGCATATCCGCGTTGGCGGGCGTCATATCAAGCCAGGTGGCAAAACCCGCAAACCCTGCCCCTTCGACCTGCATGTCGGCGATGGCCTGGGCGGGCACCAGTTTGGCCCGCTGGGCGCCGAAAAGGTCAGTGAAGGAAATCATGAAATACTTCACGCCGCTGTCGGCGGCGAAGGCGACGAGGTCTTTGGTCATAGTGGGCTGTCCTTTTCTTGCGGCCGGGCTGGGTTGCGATGGGCGCACAGTCCGCCAGAATGCCCCGCGGGGCAAGCCGTTGCGACCCGGTTGTCAGGGGCAAAGCGGTCTCGGCCCGCCGGGGCAGCGGTCCCGACCCCTGGCATCCAGCGCGCGCCCGGTCAGTTTTGGGCCGGCGCCTGAAATTCGGGCGTGACAATTTCCCCGAAATAGCTCGACCGTTCGCCGCGCCGAGCGCCGCCGTCGTGGTTGTGGAAAAGGTCCTGCACGTTGGATGTGCTCCAGGCCACGTCGGCCCCCTGCCCGTTCAGGCTTGCCGTCAGGGTTTGGGGACTGCGTAGGTGAGACTGGATTTGCTGCAAACGCTCGCCCACCGCTTGGATTTCCCCCGGGCTCAGAAGCCCGGCAAGCCGTTGCGCCAGGGCATCCGGGGTCAGCGCCAGAATGGCGCGCTTGGTGGCCACATCCACGGTTTTTGGCAGCGCGGTCAGATTGCCGAAAGGATCGGGGTCGCGCAGGTGATAGTTGCCGGTCCCGAACGCCAGATCGTTGTCGAAGAGTTTGATACGGATGTTCCCGTCGCGGTCGATGACCCGCATCAGATTGCCCATATGCCGGTCCACCTGACCGCAGAGCGCATCGAGAAGCTGAGCATCCGCCAGATCCCGCCTAAGCGTGCCAGCGGCAAGTTCTTGGTCGGTCAGCCGGCGCAGGGACTTTGCCTCCTCAAAAATCTGGCGGCCCCCTCGGATGCGGGACCGGGTAAAGCGCCCGACGGCTTGAAAAGTGCGTTCGGCGTTGTTGTAGGCGGTTTCGCGGTCTTTCAGCGCGGTTTCCGCCCGGTCGATGGCCGCCTGTTCCTGGGGCGTCGGCGGTTCAAACCGGTTGCGGCGGCCCAGGCGCGCGCGGTCCAGCTCGCGCCGTGCATCGTCGCGCGCTTCGCGTGCGTTGTCACGGGTTTGGGTGACGCGCGCCAGCTCTTGGGCGGCGGGGGTATCGCTAGCAATCGCGCTCCAGCCGTCTGTTACCGGGACCTGACCCACAGCGCGCTCCATCACGATGCCAAAGCGCCCGCCCAGGCCGTTGGGGCTGGCAAGTTCGGTGCGCACCATCAGGTCGCCCCATATCCAGCGCGCGGGCCACCTCGTAGCTGGCGGTGGCGCGCATACTCAGGCGCATGGGATGCCCGCCATCCAGATCCACCCCCAGCGCGTCGAGCCCCGCTGTCTGGTTCAACACGGCCGGTTCTTCCTTGAAGACGGCGTTTGGCTCCGCGTTAGGATTGGGATCGGAGCGCCCGTTGTCGAAATCATAGGTGAAGTTCACGGTGGCGGAGTTTGCGCCCTCCCCACCGGCGGATCCGAAGCTCAGGTTGGGCGTATGCCCGCGCGCCAGGGAATTGGGATAGTCCCTGATCATGTCGCTAAGCTGCGTCTGCAGAGCGTCGCGATGGGCCGTGGCAGCGTCGAGGAACGCGTCTACCATTTGCGACCGCGCCGCAGCGTCCTTGCCATTGCCTAGCGACGCTTTGTAGACGTTGGCCCGGTCGATGGCTTCGATGAGCGCATCAAGGCGCCCGGTCCAGCCCCCCTCCAGGGCTTCGGACACCACGTCGTTTGCATCGCGGGGTACCGCGCCCGCACGGCCCAGGTCGAACACCTCTCGCACGTCTTCGGACCGTCTTCCCAATTCAGCCCGGCTCCGCAGAACCTCGGCGAAATGACGCGGGGTGCCGCCAAGATGGGGCATCTCTGGCATCGGCGCCCGGCCCAGCGCCTTCAACGCCTGGTGAAACTCCCGCTTGCTGCGGCGCGACACCACCGAAGGGCTGATCGCGTCGGCCAGGGCGTTGGCGTTCCGGTCGACGGTGCGGCCCGCTTCGACCATGGCGTCGTGGTCCGCGGCAACGCGGTCGGCGCGGGATGCGGGCGGGTTAAAGATGGACGGTGCTGCGGGTGCGGCCGACGATGACGACGATGCGCCCTGCTCCGCTTCGCGGAACTCTTCCGGCACATCCGCGAACCATTCGATCAGCACCTCGGGCGGCTCTGCCTCTTTGCGCAGGAAGTCTGACGTGGACGCCGTGGCGCTGTCGCGGGCAAGCGTTGCTGCGCGTGGGCGCCGGGTCAGGACCTGGGCACGCCCGCCGGGGCCCTGGCGACGCAAACGGGCGCTGGCCTTGGCTTCGGACTGCGCTTCGTCGACCTCTCGGGCCTCCGCCGGGCTAACCGCTGCCTCTTCGTTTTTCTTTTCCTCTTCTTCATCTTCGGAGTTTTCGGGCGTGTTGCCCAGGGCCGTCCCCGCGGGGGCGGCGGCGGCCAAGGCGGCCACAAGCGCGATGACTAGGAAACGGTGCCACGGGGAAGGGGTCATTGGAAAATCCTCACCGAATAGTCAATGCGCCGGGGGGCGCAGTAGCTGCACCCGGTGGCGGGCATAACAATCGTATGCTGGAACCACCTGCCCGAGATCGCCTCGGCGCGGTCATTGTCGATGGGCGGACAATTCTGCCCGGAACACAAGAGCTTTTGCCAACTTGTCCGGCCGATCATGGCGGCCGGCTGGTCGGGCGCATTGTTGTCGTGGGCCACAAGCGTCGAGCCGTCTTCGGTGAAGAGTTCGTCCACCAGGACCGTCACCCCGAGCGTAAGACCCGCCAGGAAGGCGTCCGTGCGTTTTTGCGTCTCGGGAATGTGGCGCGGCGGGTAGATCACCCAGTGCTCAAAATCCCGTCGGTCGAGGATGTGAAGCTCCGCGCGGCCTGTGTCGATGTCTGTAAGCCGCGCCCGGTAGCGCGCCAATAGGTTCGCCGTCATGTAAGGCGACCGCGGCAGGATGTTTTCCTGGGACGGGCAGTTGACGGTGATGGGCTGGTTTTCCTCATCAGGATCCGGGTCGTGGGCGCCGTAGCCGTCCACGAAGTTGCGCAGGTAGCGAAAGTCGTCCCGGGTGCCGCGGAAAAAGACCATGGGAAACTGCTTTTTTAGGTTCTGGCGCGGACTACGCGCCCTATCTCGCTGACCTGGCATAACCAGGCTGTTGGCGCCTTCGTCGGTGCACACGATCCGGTCTACCCGCGCCTCGAGCGTCCAAACCGGATCCCCGGTGTCAAGCGGCAGCGATCGCGACGCCGTTGCCTCGCGGTTTTCGATAGCGCGCTTTAGTTCGAGACGCACCCGCACGAAGACGTCCGGGTCGTCAAAGAAAAGCGGGCTCAGCAATTCATGGATGGGGCGCAGCGCCACATGCACCGGAACCACCCCGTCAGTACCTACCGACCAACTGTTGTGTTCCACCCCCGCGTGGGTGCCACCGATCCAGTAGAAACTTTCTGTCTGGGTGCCCACCACGTCGCGGAAGGTTTCTGCGTGTTCCTTGTTGTGTTCCACCCCGAAGGATGCCTTGGTCTGCGTCTCCGCATCTAAAAGAACGCCCGTTTCGATCTTAAGCCCCACGCCCCGCTCCCGCAGGGTCTGGCGCATTCGTTCGGTGGCGTCGATTTCCAGAACTCCGATCCCGCCATAGACCACGGCGCTGGCGTAGTGGGTGCCGTAGGTTTCGATAAAGCCGGTGAAGTTGCGGGTCTCGGCGAGGCGGGCCACATCTTCGCGGAACCCGTCGGCGAGCGCGATCTCGGATTTATCCAGGATCAGGTCGTAGAAGACCGATTTGGCCATGCCCATGGTCTTAGAAACCTTGTTCTCGGAAATGCTCTGGCGGGCTTCGGCCATGCGCAGGCTGGTACTAAAGGAAACCGGAGACAGCTTGCCGCTGACCCCGGCGGTCACCGTGGTCGAGAAACTGTCGCGGAACTCCGCATAGGTATCAGACGAATGCACGGTGGAGTTGTTTTTGCCGGTAAACTCGGGCCGGTAGGTCAGTCCACGGGGCACAAATATGCGGTTCGCGTCATAGTAACCTTTGCTGTCGCCCGCTGGCATCCGAAAAACAGGCTTTGTAGTGCCGGTATCTGTCAGCCTGAGCGGGTCCATCTGCAAAAGGTCATAACCCATATAGTTTGCCTGCAGATTGACCGCCTTTGAAAGCGACACGAACGTGTTATTGAATGTGTCCGACAGTTCCACGTCCGGCGGGCTTTCCACCAGTTGCAGGTCGTCGGCCATCCCCGAAAGCGTGAGCCGCCCAGGCCCCAAGACCCGCAGCACCGGCGCCTCTACAGGCTTTTCAGCAAGCGCCTTATAAAGCGTCAAATCCTGGCTAACGGGCCGGAAGATGGTTTCGTCCCACCGGCCAAAACGCAGCGCCCGTCCGGTCGAGGAATATAGCACAAAACCTGGGCGCTCTACGTGCACCGAGGGCACAAGCTCCATCCCGATGGGCCGGGTCCGCGACGCATCGGCAAAATGGATGCGCACCACAACGGCGGCTACCCCATCTGGCAAAAACATCGTGTAGCGCTGATCGCCTGGGCGCGGCTTATAATTACGCACGCCCCGCGGCACCGACACGCGCTTGTTCGTGTAGTACTCCAGCCAGCGCATTTGGCGGTTCTCAGTGAGGATATAGCTCACCCCGATCAGGTATTCGTCTTCGTCGAAGGTTTCGAGCCTATGTTCCCGGTTGAGGTCCGCGCATTGCCAGCGTCGTGACAAACGGTCGTCAAAGAAGCAGCGGCTCATGCCTAGGTGGGTGATGCCCGTCACACCGTCCGAGATCGCAATAGCCTGGTTCTTATCCGCCCGCCAAGGGTAGTCGACGGTGTGGCGCGACCGCATGCTTGGCGGTGGGCGCAGGCTTTCCAGATCAGCCCCCTGCACCGGCTTAATGCGCATCAGCGCGTCTTGACTGAAATGCGGGTGGAAAGCAGCATCGGCGGCATCAAGGATGGCGTCTATTTTATTGCCCGCGTCCACCCCCGCCGTACGACGCGCGTGTTCTTCTGCATAGGCCTTTTGGGTTTGCGAAAAGAGCGGCGGCTCTACCCCGGCAAGAAAGGCTTCCCGGTTTTGGATGCGCAGTTCTTTTGATCCCGCGACCCCCCACCAGCCCGGTTGAGGCGCCGACAATGTCGGCAAGACATGGGCGGTCAACACGCGGGAGGTAGGATCAGGCTCAGTCGCCACAACAAGATTTGGCCGCAAAGGCCCGGTCAGCGGCGTGACCGCCGGTTGCGGGCGCGACAGTTGCTTAACGGCCCCGGCATCAAGCGACGTGTTCCAAAACCGCAGTCGTGCGATGCGCCCACGGAACCCATCAAGCCCGTCCAGCCCCGCTCCTACAATCAGTTGCTCCGCATCGGTGTCGGGGTTGTAACCCACCGGCACCATGCCCTGGAGCTCGCCGTCTAAATATACCCGTGTCGCCGCGCCCGAGGTGACGATCGCCAGGTGCTTGGCCTGATCAAACCCCCCAAGTACCGGGGTCAAAGACATCGGCACCGCATGGTAGCCTTCTTCCGTGCCATCCCAAAGGGCAATTCCCGACCGGTCAGCCAGCACATGGGCGGCAAAGCGCACGGCGCCGTCATTGCCCCGCAGGGTAAAAAGCGCCGGGTCATGAGGCGCCAGGCGTCGCCATTCCGGGGAAAACCACAGATCAACCGTGCCACGTACGATCTCATTGAGCCCGTTTTCACCCAGATCGAAAGACCGCCCGGGACCCGAGCCGCCAAAGGCAAATTGCTCCGCGCCGTCCGGGGCACCAAAGGTCAGATTCCAGTCTACAGGGTCGCTATCGGGCCGCGAAAGGTGCACCACGCGCACAATCACGCGCGGCTCGGTCGGGGCGGCCGGGGGCGTATCTGCGGCGGGTTCCTCGCCCGCGGGCGCTTCGTTGGGTTTGGCCGTATCCAAGTCTGCTGGATTAGCGATCTGTTTTTGGGCCGGGGCCGGGGCCTGCGGGGCGTCCAGCGCGGCCAGCCGCTCCTCGGCGGCAGCGATACGAGCACGGATCCGACCCGCAACTTGATCAAACTGCGCTAGGCGGCCTGCATCGGGGGATTCGTTAGACTCCCTTGCACCCTCAATCAGGATTCCGCGGCGTCGCTCAATCTCTGCGAGATTGCTTTTTGAATTTTCGATTTCAGCAAGCGCCTCAGCCCGAAGCTTTTCGCGGTCTTCCGCGGGTTCGGTGGGAGTGTCCCGAGACCCGTCTGCGGCAGGGGGCAGCGCCTTGTGCGCCAGCTCATCCACGTAAATTACCCGGAACGCAAAAAAGTCGTCGGTGGCGGTGTTCCCCAAAAATATCGACTGCACCGTTTCCGCGCGTCTCTTGGCGCGGGCCTCCCGACTTGATAGGTCCTGGTCAGCGGTGCCCGTCAACGTACGGATTTCGATCCCATATCCTTTGGGCCCAAGGTCCGACAAAAGCTGACCGATCAGCGACAGGCGGTTGCTCTCCTGCACGTCCGGGGGGCCTTGGAACTGGGTATAGGTGATGGCCTCAAGCTCTAGCGCTTCGCCCAAACGCAAGCCCATCAGATCAGCGATTAACTGGCGAACTTTGGGGTTCATTTGCGCGTGGGCTGCACCCAGCTTAGAAGGACCTGGGCTCATATTGATCAGCCCCGCACCGACAAACATGGCGCCCACACTGAGCGCTATCACAGCACATATCCGTCTCATCAATATATCTCCCCCCGCGGCCGGGTCGCCGCAGTGTCTTGGCGGACCCGCAGCGCTGTCAAACGCCGTTACGTCCTTTCTTCCCCTGCGAAAAACCGTCCACCGTGGGGGGGTGTGTTGTCAATTGATTTGGCAATCAGCCTTCGGCGCGCAACACCCGTGCCGGGCGCACGCCCAGGGGCCGCCAGGCAAAGGCGAGCCCGGTCAAAAGCGTGGCGGCCACGCCGCCGCCGACCACAAGGATCGCCGATCCTGGGTCCACCCGGAAGGCGGTGTCCATAACAAAAACGCTGACCGCCCAGCCCCCGGCCACCCCGGCTAGGAGCGCGATGGCACCAGCGATAAGGCCAACGAGGGCAGACCTGAGGGCAAAGTTTGCCAGGACCGCGCCCCGCGTGGCGCCGAGCGTCTTAAGGATCGCGCCTTCATAGATGCGCGACCTTTCGGCCGTGGCGGCTGTCCCGACAAGCACAATCGCCCCAGTTATGAGCGTGGCCAGCGCCCCGTAGGTCACCGCCGCTGCGATCCCGCCCAAAAGATCAGACACCCGGGCGATGACGTCGCGCACGCGGATCATGGTGATGTTCGGGTAGGCTTGGCTGACCTCACGCAACAGCGCGCCTTCGCCTTCGGGGGTGGAATAGACCGTGGCGATATGAGTGTGGGGCGCCCCGCTCAGGGCGCCGGAGTTCATGGACAGGATAAAGCCGATGCCACCGGTGGAAAAATCCACCTCCCGGAAGCTGGTGATTTGGGCAGTGATATCGCGCCCCAGGACGTTAACCGTCATCATGTCACCGAGCGCCAGCCCCATCTCGACGGCCTCTTCGGCGGCAAAGCTGATCTGCGGCGGTCCGTCGTAGGCGGCGTCCCACCAGGCGCCGGCAGTGATCGTTGTGCCCTCGGGCGGGGCGGCGGCGTAGGTAATACCACGGTCGCCGGACAGCACCCAGTGGTCGCCCGCGACCTCGACCGCCGGGCGGCCGTTGATGGCGGTAATCACCCCGCGCAGCATGGGCGCGGTTTCCACCCGGTCCACGCTGTCGCGCCCGGTTAGGCCCGCCACCAGGGGGTCAAGCTGGGCGGGCTGGATGTCGACAACAAAGTAGCTGGGCGCGACCTCGGGCAGGTCCGTGGCGATCGCGTTGCGCAGGTTGTGGTCGATCTGGCCCACCGCCGCCAGGACCGACAGCCCCAGCCCCAGCGCCACCACCACCGCCTGGGTTTCGCGCCCCGGACCACCCACGGCACCCAAGGCAAAGCGCAATACCCGGGGGCGGGCCATGCGCGGCGCGGCCCAGCGGGCCAGGCGCTGCATGCCCCAAGCCGCCAGGATCAGTGCCAGAAACGCGCCACCAATGCCGCCCGCGGCCCAAAGGGTGATCTGCCAAAGCCCCGTCAGCCAGGCCGCCGTCAGGATTAGCGCCGCCAGGATCGCGGTGCAAAGCGCCAGCCAAGGCCAGCGCGGCAGCCCGCCCACCCCCTGACGCGCCGCGCGGAAGAGCGTGGCGGCGCGGATCTCTTCCGTCTGGGCCAGGGGCCAGAGAGTGAAGAGCGCCGCCGCAAGCGTGCTGTAGATCGCCGCCTCCGCCAGCGGTCCCGCGCTGAGCACAAACTCCGCCGGAACCGGAAGCCGCGCCTCGATCACCGGGGCCAGAAGGAAGGGCACCGCGGTGCCCAAGAGAAGACCCAGCACGATCCCCACCGCAGCGAGCACGGCCACCTGCAACAGGTAGACCCAGAATACCACTGCCCGGGTTGCCCCCAGCGTGCGCAGGGTGGCAATGACGGCGGTCTTCTCGACCAGATAGGCGCGCACGGCCGTCGACACGCCCACACCGCCCACCGCAAGCCCGGTCAATCCCACCAGCACCAGGAATGCCGACAGGCGGTCGACAAAATCAGACACGCCGGGGGCGCCATTGCGGCGGTCCTGCCAGCGAAAGCCCGTGCCAGCGAGCACGTCCTGGGCCTCGGCCTCCATGGTGGCCGGGTCCTTGTCGGTGCGAATGCGGTAGAGCGTGTCAAAAAGCGTGCCCGGCG
>JBCCMR010000119.1:0-9231 GCA_039026255.1 Pseudomonadota bacterium | reverse complement strand
GGTGATCTATCACGTCATGGTCGGCCCTGCGGTTCTGACGTTTGTGAAAGAAATGGGTGAGTTTTTTGGCCCCTCAAGCCCGGCCATCTTCGGCTTTATCGACAGCCTCGAGGCGGTGGATATCAATGCGCCAGGGCTCGAATTCCTGAACGGCAGCTATTTCTGGGAGGGCATGCCCCGCTACACCCAGGCAGATCAGCCCGCCTATGAGGCCGACTACCGGGCCGCGGTGGGGGTTGATGCTAGCGGGGCCAGCACCGCAGACGCAAAGGACGTATCGACCTACGCCCATATGTTCGGGTGCTGGGAAACGCTCCACATTGTGAAAAACGGGATGGAGGCTGCCGGTTACAACGGCCCCGCAGATCGCGCCAAGCTAATCGAGGCCGTGGAGTCCATGACCGATATGCCCGCAGGCGCCGCCCACCCCCAGGGCGCGAAACGGTTTAACGGCCGCACTCACCAGGTATTCGGCCACCAGTACATCAGCCAGGTCAAGGACGGTCGGCTCGACCTGGTGCACACGACCAGCATCGACGACACGCTCTACCCCGATGAGGTCGACTACACCCAGCAAAGCTTCTGTGGCGGCGGGAAGCTTCCCCGGGGAAGCTTCTTTGGAACCGGGCGCTTCCGAGCGCCCGGTGCCCTGGGGCGCAACAGGGTTGCGGGGCGGTAAGGGGTCTCGAAGCTTCGGACTTACGCGCGCGTCAGGGTTTGTAGTCAAGCGCCGCGCGCCCGAGCGCTCGGATCATCGCGGCAAGCTCTTCCGTGGACTTCTCACCCAGGGCTTCGAGTTGGAAGTTCTTGCGCATGAGCGCCATGCCAAAAAGCACCGCCAGCAGCATCGCTGCACGGTCTTGGGCCTTGTGACCTGGCGCATTCCCTAGCCGTGCCGCCAGGGGTCCGGCGATCTGGGCTGCCACTTCTGCGCGGATACGGTCGCCCATCTCCGGGTCGATAATGTTCGCCAAAAGCAGTGAAAAGGGATTGGCGGCCTCGGTTTCGGGATCGAAGGGGTGCGAAAAGCTCTCTACGGCTTTTTCCAGAACGGCGGGTCCTTCAGCTGTTAATGCGTCCCAGACAGGGATTTCGTCCAAAGTCGCCTCAAAGAGCGCCTGTTTGCCCCCGAAATAGCGCGACACAAGGGCCGCATCGACGCCCGCGTCGGCTGCGATATCGCGCACTGACACGTTGGAATATCCCCGCGTCCAAAAGAGCGCGCGCGCCGCAGCAAGAAGCCGCTCTCGGGCCGTAAGCGTTTTGGTCATGGACCGCTTCTGGGCCGCCGCGCAAATTTTGTCAACGATTGTTGACTTGCCTTGTCGGTACGGGTAGCCATAGGTCAACAACTGTTGACTTATCGGAGACATCCCATGGCAAACAACGCATCCAACACCGCCCTGATCACCGGCGCCTCCTCGGGTATCGGCGCTGAATTCGCCCGCTACCATGCGGCCCAGGGGGGCGATCTGATCATTGTCGCCCGGCGTAAAGCCGCCCTCGACGACCTTAAAGCCGAACTAGAGGCGGCCCATTCCGTCAACGTCACGGTGCTGGCCATGGACGTCGGCACCCCAGCCCAGGCGAAAGAACTTTACGCGCGCGTGCGCGAAATGGGCCTGCGCGTGGATATCTTGATCAACAACGCTGGCTTTGGCGGCCATGGCCGATTTTTAGACCGCGATCTCGACCGCGACCAGGCGATGATCGACCTGAATGTGTCTGCGCTGGTGACGCTGAGCCATCTTGTGGGCAACGCCATGCGCGACCAGGGCGGCGGCAAAATGCTTCAAGTGTCGTCTACAGCAGGTATGATGCCCGGGCCATTTCAGGCAGTGTACTTTGCCACGAAGGCGTTTGTTACGTCGTTTAGTCAGGCCATCGATGAAGAAATGCGCCCCCTTGGGATCACGTCCACGGCGCTTTGCCCGGGGTTGGTGCATACGGAATTTGTGGCCACCGCGGACCTAGGCGGTACGGGGCTTTCCAAGCAGAAGGGATCGAGTGCAGCTTCGGTGGCAAAGTGCGGCTATGACGCGATGATGCGGGGTGATCTGGTAGTGATCAATGAGCGGCAACTGAGCTTTATGCTCAACTGGGTTATGCCCTGGTTGCCGCGGCGCCGGGCCCTGAAAATGATGGCCGGCATGCAGGCAAAGTGACGGGCATCTAGGGGGCAGGGGCCCGGCGGATCTGCGCCGCGCCGCCTTTCTCCTGTCAACTGTCAGGCTTGCGCTTGACCCCGGCGGCGCCACCAGGAGACAGTCGCGGCTCCTACCTCAAATGCCGGAGACTGCGCTTATGTCTGTTGAATTTCTTCTGACCTCACTTGTGGTGGTGCTTTTGCCCGGAACCGGCGTGATCTACACATTGGCGGTGGGGCTTGGGCGGGGGTTCCGGCCCAGCGTGGCGGCGGCCTTTGGCTGTACGCTGGGCATCGTGCCGGCGGCCCTGGCGTCGAGCCTGGGGCTCGCCGCGCTCCTCCACACCAGTGCGGTCACCTTCACGGTGATCAAATACCTGGGCGTGCTCTACCTATTCTACATGGCCTGGAGCATCCTGCGCAGCGGCGGGGCGCTTGATGTGCGGGCTGAAGACGGCACCAGGGGCCTGGGTCGCATCGCGGTCACGGGCACGCTGATCAATGTGCTCAATCCGAAGCTCTCGCTCTTTTTTCTGGCCTTTCTGCCGCAGTTTGTGGCGCCCGGCACCGCGCACCCCACGGCTGCGCTTTTGACCCTGGCGCTGGTCTTCATGGCCATGACATTTGCGGTTTTTGTGGCCTACGGGGCCTTTGCCGCGGCGGCGCGCGACTATGTGATCACGCGACCCCGGGTCATGGGGTGGATCCGGCGCAGCTTTGCCGGCGCTTTTGGGTTTTTAGGCGCGCGGCTGGCTTTCGCGGATTAGTCTGGCACCTGTTCCCACACTGTTGAAAAGGCTATCGTAAAGTAGCGGTAGGCTTCTAGCTGCAAAAGCGCGATGCGCACGCTGCTGGCGTCTTGGGCTTCGGCCCCCGCGCGGGCCAAGTTGAGAGCTTCGATCGCCTGGGCGTTGCGTTGGCGCAGGCGTGCAAAAAGGTCCCGGTCGCTGACCGCCTCTCCGCCGGTGCGCAGCGCCACGTTCAGCGCAAGCCCCACCGCCGCGCCGGACTGGCCCACGTCCCCTTCCGTGATGGCCAAAGGCGGCAGATCAAAGGCCACCGGGTTCACACCCAAGGGATCGGTTGAGGCTTGGTCGGTCGCAGCGGCGATGAGTTCATCCACTTTCAAGAGAAAATCCTGCGCGGCGATCAGGCTTTCGAGCGCGGACCCGTAGTTTGCTTCGATTTCAATGGACACGGTTGCCAAAGTGACTTGGCTCAGCGCCTCAGTCGTCATGCGCGAAATCTCTGTTTCCAATTCATCGTCGGCGGCGCTTTTGCCCTGGGAATTGGAGATGAGTATCGCTTGGGCTGGCCCCGAAAACGCCAGCATCAGGGCAAGTCCCGCGGCGGTCACCCAGCGGTCAATCGGTTTGCACATGATCATCGTAAATCCCTTCCATGATCGAAAGTGGGCTGTCGTCCGGGCCCAAACACCCGTCCGGGGCCAAAAACGAGGTAACAGCCCCACGGTAGTCGGCGGGGTAGAAACCCTGCACGACCTCCCAACGGTCGGTGAAACCCTCGCGGCTCGCCAGGATGCACATGTCCAAAAGCATCAGCACGCCGGTTTCACGGTCCACGGTACCCGCCTGGATGAGCGCGAAGACCGAGTGGTTGAAATTGATCGCCTCGCCGATTTGCGCGTCGCCAGCGGCCAGCTGGGCCGAGAGACGGCGCGCTTCAGCGGAGACCTCGAAGATGCGCGCGGCTTGCTCCCGTTCGAGCGCCTGAGCCAGGCGTTGGGCGTTGGCGCTGGCCTCCTGGGTGCTGAGGTAAAGCCCATAGAGCCCGCCGAGCGCGGCAAGTACGCCGAGCGTGCCGATCCAGGCGGGCAAGACCTCGGACCAACTGCGCGGCGGGGTCTGGGTTACGGCCACGGTCAGGGGCCCTGGCGGGGTCTCTCCTGCAGGTGCGCCCAGCGAAGTTAGAAGGTCGCGCGCCGCGGCCACCACTGTCGCGCGGTCTTCACGGGCCTCGGCCAGGGCCCTTTCGGCCGCGTCCAGACGCGCGCGCAGGTCTTCAACTGGGTCTGTCACTGCGGTGTTCCCATGGCGCGCAGCCTATCTTGGGCGCACGCAGGTTCAACCAGAAATAGGTGCCGTTGAAGGCGCAAGAAGCTTCTTTTTGAAGCTTCCACCCCACGCGGGACCCGCCCAGCGGGTGGCGGTGTAGAAGTTTATGCCAAAAGCTTCTACACCCGCAGAACGCGTTCGAATGGTGGCGATGCAGAAGCTTCCTGCTGAAGCTTCTACCCTCGCGGCGAAGAGGCTGCCTTTCCGGCGCCTGTCAGGCGCGGCGGTTGTGAAAAACAAACCCCAGCGTGTTCATCAAAAGCTGCGCCGCCAGGATCGCGGTGCTGCCGGTGGGGTCGTAGTCGGGGGCTACCTCGACCAGGTCGATGCCTACGACGCTGTGGTTGCGGATGATCTCTTGGATCAGCTCAAGCACCTCGTAGTAGAGAAAGCCCCCGTGGCTCGGCGTGCCCGTGCCTGGCGCGATCGACGGACAAAATGCGTCGATATCCACCGTAAGATAGACGCGCGCCCCCGCGGGCACCCGCCGGGCGGCAGCGCGCGTGCCCATGGCGCGGACCTGGCGTACCGACAAGATGTCGGACCCGCGCTTCCGCGCGTCCTCGTAGCCCTCCCGGGCGGTGGAGCTTACATTGCGGATGCCAAACTGCGAGAGCCCCGTCACGTAGGGTTTTTCGGCCGCGCGGCGCATCGGGTTGCCGTGGCCGCGGGTCACCCCGTGGCGTTCGTTCACGAAATCCAGGTGGGCGTCGATCTGGACCACGTGGATGTCGCCCTGGCCGTCGAAGGCCTCGATGGCAGGGATGTTGACGGAATGGTCGCCGCCGATCACCACCGGAAGCGCGCCCGCCCCGAGGGCGGCCAAAACTCCCATGCGGATGCCTTCGTGGCTGGCGTCTGTGAGGGTGTGCACGATATCTGCGTCGCCCATGTCGGCGATGCGCACCTCGGGGCCTAGATAGACCGCGTCGTCTTCGTGGTCATAGGCGCCCGCGTGACCAAAGGAAAAAAGCGTCGACGCTTCGCGCACCGCGCGGGGACCAAAGCGCGCTCCGGGGCGGTATTGCGTGCCGCCGTCAAAGGGCGCGCCTAGCACCGCCACATCGGCGTCGAGCGCTGACCAGTCAGCAACGTGAGGCGCCTTGGCGAAGGTGGCGATGCCCACGAAGGGCAGGTTCAAGCGACCGCTGTCGTAGCCGTGGGCCATGGGCGTCTCCTTTTCCCGGCGCCGGGGCACCCGTTACGCGACCAGCCATGCCAGACCCCGGCGCCTGGGCCAAGCGGCGCTTTGTCCCTTTCCAAAGCGGCCGCCCCGTGAAATAGGGAAGCGCCAACACGACACTTGAGCCCGGAGGCGGCGATGCAGATTCGTGAGGCACTGACCTTCGACGACGTTCTATTGGTCCCGGGCGCGAGCGCGGTCCTCCCCGCTGATGCCGATACCCGCACCCGCGTGACCCGGGAGATCGCGCTCAACATCCCGCTCCTGAGCAGCGCCATGGACACCGTAACCGAAGACCGCATGGCCATTACCATGGCCCAGGCGGGCGGCATGGGGGTGATCCACCGCAACCTCGACACCGCCGAGCAGGCGCGCCAGGTGCGCCGGGTAAAACGCTTCGTGTCGGGTATCGTCTACAACCCGATCACGCTCTCACCGACACAGACGCTGGCGGACGCTCAAGCGCTCCAGGATCGTTATCGGGTGACAGGCTTTCCGGTGGTGGATGACGTAGGGCGCGTGGTGGGGATTGTCACCAACCGCGATATGCGCTTTGCCACAAGTCCCAACACCCCGGTTAGCGTGATGATGACCGCCGAAGACCTGGCGATTCTTACGGAACCTGCCGACCTCGACCAGGCGCGCAGTCTGATGAAGGCGCGCCGGATCGAAAAGCTTTTGGTTACGGACAAGGCCGGTAAGCTGACAGGGCTTTTAACCCTTAAGGACACCGAACAGGCGGTCCTGAACCCCATGGCTTGCAAGGACCCTCTTGGGCGGCTCCGGGTGGCTGCGGCCAGCACCGTGGGTGACGCGGGTTTTGTCCGGTCCGAGCAGTTGATCGATGCCGAGGTGGATATGGTAGTCATCGATACTGCCCATGGCCATTCGGCCAGCGTCGCCGCGGCGGTGGAGCGCATCAAAAAGCTATCGAACACTGTGCAGGTTGTCGCCGGAAACGTGGCCACCGCAGAGGCAACCAAGGCGCTGATTGATGCGGGCGCTGACGCGGTGAAGGTGGGGATCGGCCCGGGATCGATCTGCACAACACGCATTGTGGCCGGGGTAGGGGTGCCGCAGCTGACTGCGATCCTTGACTGCGCTGAAGAGGGTGCGCGTCAGGGCGTGCCGGTTATCGCCGACGGCGGCATCAAGTATTCGGGTGATTTCGCCAAGGCGATCGCCGCGGGGGCGTCCTGCGCGATGGTGGGTTCCATGCTCGGTGGCACTGACGAGGCCCCGGGGGAGGTCATCCTCTACCAAGGGCGCAGTTTCAAAGCCTACCGCGGCATGGGCAGTGTGGGCGCCATGGCACGCGGTTCCGCTGACCGATATTTCCAAAAAGAAGCGTCGAGCGAGAAGCTTGTGCCCGAGGGGATTGAGGGCCAAGTGCCCTACAAAGGCCCGGCTTCGGCGGTGATCCACCAGATGATCGGCGGCCTGCGCGCGGCTATGGGCTACACCGGGTCGGCGGATGTCAACGCGATGCGCACCGGCTGCCAGTTTGTGAAAATCTCCGGGGCGGGGCTAAAGGAAAGCCACGTCCATGACGTGCAAATCACCCGCGAGGCCCCGAACTACCGCGCGGGCTGATGACCCCCGCCGCGCGGGTCGCCGCTGCGATCGAGATCCTGGACGCCTGGCTTGCCGGCGCCCCTGCGGAAAAGGAACTGACGGCCTGGGCCAGGCGGTCACGGTTTGCTGGGTCAGGCGACCGGGCTGCTGTGCGCGATATCGTTTATTCCGCCATACGCTGCCGCCGGTCCTTTACCTGGGTTGGTGGCGCGTCGACGGGTGCGGGGACTTCGCAGAGCATAACCGGGCAGCGGTTGGCGTTGGGCTGGCTTCGTGCCCAGGGCCAGGACCCGAAGACCATTTTTACTGGCGACCGCCACGCGCCACCGCCCCTCGACCCGCTGCCCGCGCCTCGGGCGAGTGCGCTGCCGGGTCCCGTGGCGGCAGACCTTCCCGATTGGCTCTGGCATCATTTAACCGCGGCGGGCGTTGACCCG
Organism: Pseudomonadota bacterium; assembly: GCA_039026255.1. Taxonomy (GTDB): domain Bacteria; phylum Pseudomonadota; class Alphaproteobacteria; order Rhodobacterales; family Rhodobacteraceae; genus Amylibacter. The sequence continues at coordinate 1,815 of JBCCMR010000119.1, read as the reverse complement.
GCTGCAGTGGGTGCTGCGCTGCGATCTCGAGCGCCCGTTGATCTTCGGGTGAACGCGCTCCGCGCGACCCGGGATATGGCCTTGGCGGCGTTACGGGCCGACGGGGTCACCGCAGCGCCGGTGCCCGGTGTCCCTGGCGCGCTCCGCGTTAGCGCGGGCGCGCGCCGCGTGGCCGCCGGGCGCGCTTTTGCCGATGGATTGATCGAGGTCCAAGACGCGGCGTGCCAAGCGGCCGTGGCCGCGCTGCCGCTCCGGCCGGGGGGACAGGTGCTTGACCTTTGTGCCGGGGGCGGGGGCAAAAGCTTGGCTATCGCCGCCGCAGCCCCGGACGTGGCCCTGACCGCCTGGGATATCTCCCCCCGTCGCTTGGCCCAACTTGGTCCCCGGGCGGTCCGCTCCGGGGCGCCTATGACAATTGCTACCGTACGTCCCGACGGCATCTTCGATGGGGTTCTGATCGACGCCCCTTGCAGCGGTTCTGGCACCTGGCGCCGCACGCCCGAGGCAAAATGGACCCTGAACCCCAAAAGGCTGCGGGACCTGACACGCACCCAAGCGAATTTAATCACCCAGGGGTGGGACCGTGTCGCCCCGGGAGGGTGGCTTGCCTACATGACCTGTTCGGTCATACCCGACGAAAACCAAGCCCACCGGGCGACTTTGCCCCCTGGCACCACCATTGAGGCTGAAAGAGCCTGGCGTATCGGCGACCCCGGGGATGGTTTTTTCTTAATGGTGTTGCGAAAAGGTTTCTAAATCTACCTATGGTAGTATTTCTCGATTAAGGGAAACGAACGGCCTTTCGTGCAACTAAGGCGTGTGTTAACGCTTTGTGTGCGAGGGACTGGACCGACACACGGGTTATGGAGGACCCTTACAGTCTCGTGACCTATTTTGACATGCCACATGGCTTGGTGTCTGCGGCGCGCGGTGGCGTGCAGCAATGGCATCTTGGGGTGCTGCTCGCACTCTGCGGGGGCTGCGCGGTGCTTTGGGCACTGGGCGTGGCCCCCGCCACACTCGCCGCCGGCGGTGGTGCGTTTCTTTTGGGCTTTTCAGGCGTGCTTTTGCGTCGGGCCTGGGCAACGCCGCCCGGCTTGGCTAGCCTGCGCGCCGCCGGGTCTTATGCTGACGATGCATTGCGCCCGCTGCCCGAAAGCACACCGCCGATTGATGAAATTAGCCAGGAAAAAATTGATGCCGCCATGGGCGCGTTATTTGACCGGCTGCCGGTTGGGCTTTTGCGCATCGACGGGGATGGCCGGGTGACCCGGTCAAACACTCTGGCCCAGGACCTCTTGCACATGGAGGCGGGGGAAACGGTCAAATTTGAAAGCCTGGTTGACGGGCTTGGCCGCTCTGTAACGGCCTGGATGCGCACCGCGCGCGACAACACCGAGGTGCTTAAGCCCGAAATGGTCCAGGCCCGCCGCCGCCAGGGGGACGCGGTCATTCAGGTGTCGCTTTTGCCGCCGCCGCTGCGGGAAGAGGACGGGCTTGTCGCCACGCTCGCCGACGCGACAGAGCTTAAAAGCCTTGAGGCGCAGTTTGTGCAAAGCCAAAAGATGCACGCCATCGGACAGTTGGCGGGCGGGGTGGCCCATGATTTCAACAACCTTCTGACCGCTATCACAGGCTACTGTGACCTGCTGTTGCTACGCCATTCAGAAAAGACCGACCCGGATCACGGGGACCTGGTGCAGATCAGCCAGAACGCCAACCGCGCCGCCAGCCTTGTGAACCAATTGTTGGCTTTTTCACGCAAACAAACGCTAACGCCGCGCCACTTAGATGTGAACGCCACGCTCGCGGATC
>JBCCMR010000118.1:0-9233 GCA_039026255.1 Pseudomonadota bacterium | reverse complement strand
GGCTACATCGCCCATTCGGTCAAGATCGGCGGCGACGTCGAACGTGATATCGCAAGGGTGCGCGACGTCGAAGCCATTCGACGCCCGGGGGAACGGGTGCTCTATGATGTGAACCGGGGCTGGACACGGCATCAGGCGCTACAGGTTATGGCCGCGACCGAGGATCTTCAGGTGATGTTCGAACAGCCCTGCGAAACGCTAGACGATATTGCCGCTATAGCTGGGCGCCACCGGGCACCGGTCAGCGTGGACGAAACGCTTGTGACCACCCAGGACGCCGCGCGTATTGCCCGCGATGGCCTGGCGGAGGTCTTCGGCATAAAGCTTAACCGCGTAGGCGGCCTGACAAAGGCCGCGCGCATGCGCGACATCGCCCTGGCACACGGGATCGATATGTACGTGATGGCGACCGGTGGCACGGTCCTGGCAGACACCGAGGCCCTGCACCTGGCGGCGACAATCCCAGATGCCAACTGCCACGGCGTTTGGGCGTGCCAGGATATGATCACCGTCGACGTGGCCGCGGGGCGCGGACCGCGGAACCGCGACGGGCACCTGCACCTGCCCGAAGAGCCGGGCCTTGGCGTGCACCCGGACGAAGGCGCCCTGGGCCCGCCGGTGGCGACCTTCCGCTAGCGCCGGGCCCACCAGTCAGCGACCCGCATCACTCGTCGCGCCAGGGTGCCTAAAGGCGGCTCCAGAAAATCAGTTCCGGCAAAGCCCCGGGTCTGATGGAAGACAGCCTTCATATGCGACATGGTCTCAAAGCCGTGGTAACCGTGGTATGCGCCCATCCCGCTTTCACCCACGCCCCCGAAAGGCAGGTTATCTTGGACCGAGTGGAGAAGCGTGTCGTTTATTGTGATGCCGCCAGCCAGGGCGCTGTTGGCCACTGTCGCTTCCCGACCCGTATGGCTACCAAACCAGTAAAGCGCCAGCGGGCGCGGCCGCGCGCGCACGTAGCGGAGCGCATCGTCCACCGTGTCATAGCCCACCACCGGCAGGACAGGCCCGAATATCTCTTCCTGCATCAGGGGCGTGTTGTCCGGAGCACCGGTCACCACCGTAAGCGGCACCGTGCCCGGGGCCGGGGCCGCGCCGCCCTCGGGCGCAGCTGTCTGTACCGTGGCACCAACAGCGCGGGCGCCTTCGATCAATGCGGCCAGGCGATCACGATGCCGGTCGCTGATGATCGCCGTCACATCGCCCGGGCGTTCGGCCATGGCGCTGCCCAGCGCCACCATCCGCGCGGCCAAATCATCGACCATCGCCCGCGGCACCAGCGCATAGTCAGGCGCAATGCAGGTCTGCCCAGCGTTAAATAGCTTGCCGCGCACCAGGCGCCGCAACGCGCGGTCCATATCCGCGCTTTCGTCGATGATGGCGGGCGACTTGCCGCCCAACTCAAGCGTGACCGGTACCAAGTTTTTCGCCGCCGCCTGGGCCACCAGGCGCCCAACAGCGGTCGACCCGGTGAAGAGCAGATGATCAAGCGGCAACTCTGTCAGCGCGCGGGCAACGTCTGCACCGCCTAGGGCGACCGTGACCTCTTGGGCCGAAAAGGTGTCGGCGATTGCCTCGTGCAAAAGTGCGCTGAAGGCAGGGCTGAACTCGCTGGGTTTTAGGATGGCCCGATTGCCCGCCGAAAGCGCCGCAATAAGCGGGCTAAGTGTCAGGAAAAGCGGGTAGTTCCACGGTGAAATAACGCCCACGACCCCTACCGGTTGGGGATGGATGCGCGACCGCCCGGGCCAGAAAAAGATGTCCGTTGACACGCGCCGGGGGCGCATCCATCGCCCCAGATGCTGGCGCGCATGGCGAATGGCAAATAGTGTCGGGTTCAGCTCGGCCATGCGCGTCTCCAGCTCCGCTCGCTGGCCAAAATCGTCAGAGATTGCGGCGATGAAGCGATCCGTATGCCGCAAAAGCATACCCCGGAGCCGGTCGAGCGCATCCCGCCGCGCCCATAAGCTGGGCACCGGATCGGCCTCAAATGCGGCCTGTTGCGCTTGAAACGCTGCGTGAAGTTGGGCTTCGGTGGTTACCCCCGCGCCGGTGCGGGGAAGGTCATCTTTGGGCATGGGGCCTCTATAACACTGGTGTGGAGGATCCTACCTCGCTTGCTGCCCTGGCGCGAGGGGGCGAAAGCGCTTTTAGCGCCAGAACTGACCAATGGCCGTAAACACGCCCAACCTTGACACCCGGGCTAGGCGTCCTGCCAGGTTTGGGCAAAGCCCAAAGTTTTCGGGTACGCCACCACCACGTGCGAACAGGGGTTGCGCCTAAGCCAACTTGCACGCAGTGGTTGATCCGTCACGGTCCGCCGGGATCGCGCGCCGGTGGGCACATAAAAATTCTCAGCGGGCCGAAATCTGCCTCGGGGTGAAACTGGACCGCGCCCAGCGACCGCTCCGACCACACTGTGGCGGTGGGCAGTTCTTGCTTTGCCGTCCGCCCTGCCCACTCGGCCTTAACAACAGCTTTCAAATGACACGCCAGGAACGCAGCAATCGCAACGGGGTGCCCTTGGCAGCGCCTGACGGGCGTGGTTAACTCATTCTGCGCGGCACGCCTTTGCCGCCCATTTCGGGAACGCACGCGCCCAAAATCACCGTCCCCTATCCTCCGGCAAACCCCTGCGGTCCCGGCAAGAAAGGTCTCCCTATGAACCACGATATCCCAGTCTACCAGTCCATTGCGCGGTCCCTTAAAGAACATGAAGTGCCTACGCTCTTTGGGCTGATGGGAGACGCAAACCTTTTCATGGTGGACCACTACGTGCGCGAACTGGACGGGCATTTCATCTCTGCCGCGCACGAGGCGTCCTGCGTGCTCATGGCAGCAGGTCATGCCCAGGTAACCGGCGGAATCGGCGTGGCGACAGTGACCCATGGGCCCGCGCTAACCAACTGCATCACCGCGCTGGTAGAGGCCACGCGCGGGCACACGCCGATGGTGCTTTTGGCCGGAGACACTCCGGCCGAGCGACCCGAACACACCCAAAACATCGACCAACGCGAACTGGTGAAAACCACCGGCGCAGGCTTTGAGCAGATGCGCGCCCCGCGCACGGCAGCCCAAGACGTAGCCCGCGCATTTTTCCGAGCCCGGGCCGAGCGGCGTCCCATCGTTCTGAATATGCCGGTCGATTTCATGTGGGAGACAGTCACCCACGAGCCCGCGCGCCGCGATGCCTTCCACCAGCCGCGGGGGATCGAGCAGAGCGATATCCTGGATGAGGCGGTGGGCATGATCGCCTCCGCGCGGCGCCCGCTTATCCTTGCAGGCGGTGGCGCCCGGGGTGCCGAAGCGGATCTGATTGCTCTAGCCGACCGGCTTGAGGCACCGCTCGCTAACACGGTCAAAGGCAACGGGCTTTTTCGCGACCACCCCTATTCCATCGGGTTCTTTGGGACGCTGTCCACCCCCGCCGCCTACGAGGTGATGGGCCAGGCGGATTGCATCGTGGCTTTTGGGGCAAGCCTAAACTACTATACCACAGACCACGGCGCGCTGATGAAAGACAGCCGCCTGGTGCAGGTAGATATCAACCCTGCCGCTATTGGCAACATTGTGCACCCGGACGCGGCCATCGTGTCCGACGCAGGCCCGGCGGCGAAGAAAATCCATTACTGGCTAGACGAGGCCGAAATCCCGCCAAGCGGGTTTACTAAAGACATCGGCGCTGCCGACCTGCGCCATTACCCCGACCCGCCCGACAAGACACCCGAGGGCCGCGTGAACTACGTGCGCGCGCTCCAGGCTCTGGACGCAGCGCTCCCCGACAACCGCATCTTTGTCACCGACGTGGGACGTTTCATGCTCGAAGCCTGGGTGCGCATCCGCGTATCAGACCCGTCAAGCTTTGTGCCGGCGACAAACTTCACCAGTATCGGGCTAGGCCTGCCCGAGGCTATCGGCGCCGCCGTGGCCGCCCCAGACCGTCCGGTGCTGGCCGTATGCGGTGACGGCGGCTTTATGATGGGCGCCATAAACGAACTGCACACGGCGATCAGGCTAGGCCTTGACCTAGTGGTGGTGGTGGCCAACGACGGCGCATACGGGGCCGAACACATCCAATTCGCCAACCGACAGATGGATCCGGCTTCGTCACACCTAGAATGGCCCAGCCTGACGGGGGTGGCCGCTGCCATGGGCGCAAAGAGCTTTGCGGTCACAAGCGACGAAACCCTGACCGAGGCCGTAGCCGCACTAAGCGACCGAAAGGGCGTGGTGCTCATCGAACTGATGCTCGATCCCGGTGACATGCCGATCCCGAGGGTCTAGGCTAGCTGCCTGCGTCGCGGGCTTTCGATGCACAAACGAACAGCGGCCACTGGCAAAGAAGCTTCCATGGGGAAGCGTCTTGTACCCTGCGAAACACAACCGTCTGGCAGAAAGCTCTTGCAGAAGCTTCCTATGTCACGCGCAACCGCACTGGCCGAGGCAGAAGCTTCGCTGCGGAAACTTCCTCGCTCGCTCTAAAAAGCAACGGCGGGGGCGGAAGCTTCCTTGAGGAAGCTTCTGTCTTTCACTGCGATCTACTTTTTCAGGTTAGTCCAGATCTGGTCGTAGACTGCCTGGGTGGCTTCGTCGCAAACCTCGATAAAGACCCCCGGGCCCGCGCTTTCGGGCGGGTTTGACTCGGGCAGCGTGGCCAACTCCGGGTCCAAAAACGCGCTCACCCCATCCAGCCCTGCCCCGTAGCGGGCAAAGTTCGACACGGCGGCGATGTTTTCGGGCTCCAGTAGAAAATCCATGAACTTCACCGCGTTCTCCCGGTTGGGCGCGTCTTTCAAAAGCACAACGTTGTCCATCCATGCCACGTAACCCTGCGTCGGGAAGGCGTATTTTAGTGTCCTGCGTTCTTCGCGGGCCTTGGCGCCAAAGCCGTCGTAGATCTGACCCACCACGGCGTCGCCGGACACCAAAACCTCCTTTGCGGTGTCAGAGTTAAACGATGCCCAGTTCGCCTTTGCCGCCTGCAGCATATCGTTTAGCGCGCGTAGCTGATCACGGTCTGTGCTGCACTGGGGGATACCCATATGGAGCGCAGCCATTGCCAGAACCTCGCCCTGGCTGTCGAGCATGTTGATCTTGCCCCGCAACTCTTCAGGCGGGTTAAAGAGGATATCGGTCGTGTCGATGTCGCCGGAAAATTCCGCCGTATCGACCATAAACGACGTAGACCCCCATTGATACGGAATCGAATGCTTGCGCCCCGGGTCGAAATCCGGATTGGCCCAACCGGCCGAGATGTTGCCTTTGTTGGTTAGCTCGCCGTCGCCGATCTCGTCCAGCAGACCCTCGCCCAGCATGATTGCCACCATATAGTCGCCCGGCACCGCCACGTCGTAAGTGCCCATGCCGCCCGCCTTCAGCGACGCTAGCATCGCCTCGTTAGAGTCGTAGGTATCCATGGTGACGGCGATGCCTGTCTCGGCAGTAAACTTATCGAGTAGTTCTTGGGGCATGTATTCGAACCAGTGGTAGACTACCAATTCGCCTTCCGCCTGCGCCGCCCCGGCGCCCAGGGCCAGCGCCGCCGCCGCGGCAGTTGATTTTAGCAAAGTCTTCATAACACTCTCCGTTGGTTGCTTGCTTGGTTAGTTATCTCGCGGTGTCCTTGCGGGCGATCAGGTAACTTACTGTCACCATAACGACCGAGACCGCCAAAAGCAGTGTCGAGATCGCCATGATGTTGGGTTTGATCCCTTGTTTGACGGCCCCAAAGATCGCCGTCGGCAGGGTCTCAACGCCTGCGCCTTTGACAAAATTGGTGATAATGAAATCGTCAAGCGACACAATGAATGCCAACAGAAAACCGGACACGATCCCCGGCATCATCATCGGCAAAAGCACCCGGCGAAAGGCCTGGCGTTTGCTAGCATATAGGTCCTGGGCCGCTTCTTCAAAAGTGGCCTCAATCCCCTGCATGCGCGCCTGAAGCGGCAGGTAGGCGAAGGGGATGCAAAAGGCCACATGCGCTAAGAGGATCGTCAGATAGCCCCGGGTAAAGCCGATTGCATTGAAGAAAATAAGTGTGGCTACCGCCGTGACAATCTCGGGCACCATCAAGGGCAACGAAATCAACCCGATTGACACCGTGCGCAGGCGAAATGCTCCCCCCCGTAGGGTTGCCAAGGCTGCCGAAGTGGCAATCGTCGTGGCCGCTGTCGCTGCCAAAAGCGCGATTGTCACCGAATTCCACGCCGCGGCTTTGAACTTTGTGGACTCTGGCCCGACAAACACATCCGCATACCAGGTGAACGAAAACCCCTCCCACACAGTAATCGAACGCGACGCATTGAAAGAATAAACGGTTACCACGATCAGCGGCGCGTAAAGTACGACAAGGCAAAGGATCGTAACGGCGCGAAAGCCTGGGTAGCGGCGTATGTCTATGCGCGCCGCCACCCTAGGCTCGCCCCTGTCCGGCGCGGGCATTGGGCCGCGCCAAAAATATCAGGATCACAAGAACCATGGTCAAAAGCACCATGGACGCCGCTGCCCCGAAGGGCCAGTTGCCCGCGGAGCCCTTGAATTGCTCTTCGATCAGCGACCCGATCATGAAATTTTTTGCCCCGCCCAAAAGGTCGGGCGCTAGAAACGCCCCGAGCGAGGGCACAAAGACCAAGATGCAACCGGCGATGATCCCGGGACGCACAGCTGGGATCACCACCCGGCGCAGGGTCACCCATTTGCTGGCATAAAGATCCGCCGCCGCCTCCGAGAGCGCGAAATTATAGCGTTCCACCGCCGCATAAATCGGCAGCACCATGAACGGTAGGTAGGAATAGAAAAGCCCGATCTGCACGGCAAGGTTTGTGTTCACAATCCCCAGCGGCGTATCAAGCAGACCTATACCAACCAGAAAATTGTTCAGCGGCCCCTCATCACGCAGCAGGAATTTCATCGACACCGTTCGTATCAAAAGGTTCACCCAGTAAGGGATTGTCACCAGAAAAAGCCAGATCGCCCGGGTGTTTGCCGGTCGGGTGGCAATGAAATAGGCCGTAGGAAACCCGATGGCGAGACTAAGCAGTGTCGCCAGCGCAGCCTGCCAAATGGACCGCCAGAAGATGCCGATATAAGTCCATTCGATACGCGGCGGATCATCGCCAAAAAGACCACGGTCAAAGAAAAACTGGTCATAAGCTTCGAGCGAGAACTGCCAGATCACTCCGCCGCGGAATTCTTTGGTCAAGAACGAATAGACCAACATCATTGCAACGGGCGCCAGAACCACCGTACCCAGCACAATCCAGGATGGCGCCAAAAGCCGGTTGCGAACGCCCGCATAGGTGGTTGCCCGGACCTCGACCCCGCCCGGAGCGCCGCCGGCCATCAGTCCTCCAGCACCCGGGCCGCACCCGGGTCACCGGCAACCGCCACCGCGTCGCCCACCTGGGGCGCCGCCTGATCCCGCCGGGCGTTCTGGGTGCGCACGGTCAATTCTAACCCCCCAGAAAGCGCCACCACCGTTTGGGTGTCGGTGCCAATAAAGATCGTCTCGCGCACCGTGCCCGGCCACTCCCCATTGCCTGCGTCTGCCGCGACTAACGCCAGCCTTTCCGGCCGCAGCGACAAATGCACCCGGTCGCCCATGGCGCAGGGACGCTCTGACCGGGCTTCAACTGTTAGGCCATTTTTTAGCCGACAGGACACCCCGCCGTTTGGGTCGGCCGCCAGCACTTCGGCTTCAAAAAGGTTCGTTTCGCCAATAAAATCAGCGACAAACGTGTTGTGCGGCCGCTCGTATATATCGCGCGCGTCACCCAACTGTTGCAGGCGCCCGGCGCTCATGACCGCGATGCGATCCGACATGGTCAGCGCCTCTTCCTGGTCGTGGGTGACAAAGATAAAGGTGATACCGGTCTCTCGCTGAATGGATTTCAATTCCGAGCGCATGGCCTGACGCAGCTTCAGATCTAGGGCGCTCAGAGGCTCATCCAGCAAAAGCACCCGCGGCTCCGGCGCTAGGGCCCTGGCCAGGGCCACGCGCTGCTGCTGGCCGCCCGAAAGCTGCGCCGGTTTGCGCCCGGCGAACCCAGAAAGCTGCACCAACTCCAACATCTGCCCGGCCCGCGCCTGGGCCTCCTGCCGATCACGCCCCTTCATTTCCAGCCCGAACATCACGTTTTCGAGCACCGTCATATGGGGAAAAAGCGCATAGTTCTGGAAGACGGTGTTGACTGGCCGCGCATGGGGCGGCAGTTGATCAATCTCGCGCCCAAAGAGGTAAATCTCCCCCTCGGTCACCTCTTCAAACCCTGCGATCATACGCAAAAGTGTTGTCTTGCCGCAGCCCGAAGGCCCGAGAAGCGTAAAGAACTCGTTGTCCTGAATGGCCAGGCTAAGCCGCTCCAAAGCCGTAAAAGTACCATAGCGTTTAACAGCGTCGCGCACGTCAATGGCGATTGTATCGGCTTCCATGCACCCCCCGCTGTGAAATTGGCCCGCGAACGGGTCCTGGCGCCCGGTGAACCTGCCGCGACCGACCCCGCGTTGGCAAGCGCCTCCTGCCTCTGTCAGGGACGCATTAGGGGCGATTCTGCCCACGGGACCGGCAATACAACCAAATCGCCCGCCCCTTAGGCAAACACTTCGGAGATGGGCACTTCGTCGTGCCCGCCTTTTGCGCAAGGATACTCAAATCGATAACGGCCTGCGGTGCCAATATCGGCGGTCTTCAATTCTTCCAGGCCAATAGCTCCAACGCTTGCGCATGGACCCGTGCATCGCCCGCGGCAATGGCGCGACCGCCTGAATGTGCTGGTCCACCTTCCCAGTCCGTCACGATCCCCCCTGCGGCAATTACCAAAGCCGCAGGCGCTTGAATATCATAGGGAGCAAGACCAGCTTCGATCACCAGGTCAACCTGACCCGCGGCGCAAAGTCCGTAGGCATAACAGTCAAGCCCGTAACGCGTCAGCTTTGCTTGGCTTGCTACGCGAGCGAAGGCGTCCCGCTCTTGCGGGGCGCCGATCTCCGGGTAGGTGGAAAAAAGCACCGCGTCAGCCATGTCGGCGCAGGGGCGCACAGTGATAGGTTCCGGCGGCCCTTCCCGGCGCCAGGTGGCGCGCTGGCTACCGCCGGGGCCAATTTCTCCCAAAAACCGTTCGCCCGTGAACGGTTGATCCAGAAGCCCAAGCGTTGGACCGGTGGCGGGCCCCACGGCCACCAAAACCCCCCAGGTCGGCGTGCCGGAGATAAACCCGCGCGTGCCGTCG
>JBCCMR010000117.1:0-9253 GCA_039026255.1 Pseudomonadota bacterium | reverse complement strand
TGGCCCGAAGGTGCTGATGCTGCTGCTGCCGGTGCGGATGCCACCGGCGCAGCCTGGGGCTGCGGCGGGGCCGGTGCCGGCGATCGCCCGCCCCAGGGCGTGTTCAGCACCACATCGTCAATCGTCGCACAGATCGCGTAGCGGGCGATCTTGACCTGGCTTGCGGGCACCTGGGCCTGGAGCGCATTTGACTCAAAAAGCTGGATTTCGCGCACGACAGACGCCCGCAGGGCCGCGGGGTCGTTGTGCTGGGCCCGGTTGCGGATGCGCCCGACCAGCGAAAAGAGCGGCGCCGCCGCGGCGTTGAGCGGGTTGAGCCCGGTGCCTGCGCTGCGCACATCCACTGCTTGGGCCTGGCCCGAAGGTGCTGATGCTGCTGCTGCCGGTGCGGATGCCACCGGCGCAGCCTGGGGCTGCGGCGGGGCCGGTGCCGTTGCCGGCGATCGCCCGCCAGGGCGCAGGTTAACCACAGTCTTTTCAGTGTCTGTCGGTTCCGCAAAGGGATCGTCGTCGCTGATCATTGAGGTGCCTCCTTAGGCCTGTTTGATGGCCCAAAGCTCCATTTCAAGGCCGGGAAACTCTCCAGCCACGTGCACCGCCAAACCGCCAGAGGTGCGCATTTTCTTCCAGTAATCGCTTGCAGGATCGAGCTCAAAGTAAACCACCCCCGCGTGGTAGGGGATCTGGCGCGGCGCCACCGGCAGGGGCCGCAGTCCGATCCCTGGCAGGGCACTGTTCACAAGCTGGCGGATATCTTCCACCGGGCCCAGCTTTGCCTGAGTGGGCATGTGCCGCCGCACGTTTTCGGCCGCCGTGTCGGCCTTTACCGCCAGCACCATCTGCGTATTCGTCAAAAGCCGCTTGTCGGCGATGATCGCCACGCTCACCCCGTATTTGCGCGCCTGTAGCGGGATCGCCGTGGCCGAGGACTCGATGACCGCGCTCAGGTACTGGCGGAGTGTACGGATCACTGGCTGGAACGTCTGCGTCAGGTTGTCGTGCCGGTAGGGCGGAAACTCCGGCGCGCGCTTTTCTGGCGCAATAAACGTCGACAGCTCCCCGGCCATACCCACGAGCATCATATAAAGACCGCAGGGGTGCGTGTTTTCCACCAGTGACAGGTGCCGCACCTGCGCCAAGTAACGGTTGACCGTGATCAAAAGCAGGAAATCCTGCAATTCCGCCACACCCTTGGCCGGGCCGCTATCGGAAAGCCGCCCCGCGAGCGCCTCGCACCGCGACCCCAAAAGCCCTTCGACTTCGCGCAGAAACTCCGTCAGAGGTTTCGCCGCACGTTGGTCAAGGACGCTGGGAATAAACGCCCGGTCAAGAAGGATTTCCCCGTCCGAGCGAACCTCGATCACTTTGGCGACTGGGATCACCAGCTGATCTTCAAGATCGTCAAGATCGAGCGAGAACTGCAGACGCAGCTTACCCACCCCGATGGTGGTGGCCTTGCGGTCGCGGCCCACGGCGTTGGTGACGTCCACCTCGTCGGGGGTGTAGCGGCTTGCAGAGTTTTCGTGGAACTCAAGCTCAACCTCTACGGCCCCATGGCGGCGTGTAGGCACGCCCAAGTAAACCACCGCATCCTTGACGGTCTCCTGCACCTCCATAGCGGGTGGCAGACTGTCCGTGGCAGGCACGCGAAAGCTGGTGCCGTCGGGGGTGATCCCGTCGGCGGATTTGATGGCAAACTTGCCAAGCCGCAACAGCTCGTCATCGATGGTCAGTTCGCGCAGACCCCACAGGTAAGGTGCGGCCCCCCGCGCCAGCCCGGCGATCTGACTTTCGATATACCGGTCCGACTGCTGGAAATGGTGGGGCTGCAAAAACAGCCCCTCCGACCAGATGACCTTACTTTCCCAGGACAACGCCGACCTCCCCTTCGACTTACTTCGTCACCGACACGCTGCCTGCACCTATGGACACCGTCAACAGGTTCGCGCCCCCTTGGCCGATTGAAGTGCTCGCACGCCAGCGGGCTGTGTCGATTGCGCGAAAGCCTACAATGACCCCCACAGCCACCGGCAGGTCCCCCTCAAAGCTGCGCCCGGCGGTTTTGGTGTCGCCGGGCGACAAAAGCACATCCTGCGTCGAGATCAGATCGGCGCCAAGCGTGGCCTGAGCATTGCTGGCCAGGCTGGCGTAATCGGCCCCATTAAAGGCCGAAGTCCCGCGCAGATAATAGATCGTGGCCTTGGCGGGCAGCCCGCCGTTCATGTCCGCGCTTGCTGTCAGGTTGGCCGATACGGTCGTCGCCGAAGGCGTGCAGGCCACCGCCGCCGCCACCAAAAACACTCCTGCCAGCGCGACCTTCAGTTTTGTCCACATAGTCAGCTTCCTTCTTCCGATTTCAGTTTTGCTAATTGGTCTTTGTAGGCCGTGCCAAAGCTTTTGCCGAAGAGCGCGTTGAAATCATCTTCGGCCTCGGTCGCAAGTTTGGCATAGAGTTTTTCGAATGCATCCCAGTATTGCGCTTTCTTGTTGCGCAAGAGCCCGCCTAGAACGCCCGACGCCTCTATGGTCGACCCAAGCGCATCGGGGTCAAAACGCGCCAGAAGCGATTTGATCGCGGTTTCCATCCCGCTCATCATTGCCACTTCGTGGGCTTTGATATCGCGCATGGCCTCGGCCGCGGCCTTTTCGCCCGTTTGATAGCCTGCAACCGTGGGCTTGATCATGGCTTCCATGGCCTGCTGCCCGCTGATCGAAAACTTGATAGGATTGTTGCCGTCTGGGCTGATCATCGTTTGCCCCAGGCGCAGTTCGTCTTTGATGGATTTGCGCGCCATGAGCACGTCGCGAGACCCTTCCACGAGGGTTCGGAAAACTCTGCCAGAACGCTCCATGATCTCGGGCAGTTCGTCATCAGTGATGCGGCTGTCGTCGACGCCGGCGGCGCGCAGGAAGGCGCGCGCCAGGTTGGCGTCCGCTGCCCCTGCCGCCTCGGCGGTCGGCGCGGGCGTCGGGTTGGGTGCAGGCGAAGGGCTTGGCGTGGGATCTGGTGCGGGGCCGGCCGCATGTTCTGGCGCCGGGGCCGGTTTTGGGGCGGGGGCCGGTTTTGGGGCGAGTGTTGGATTTGGCGATGCAGTCGGTGGCTCTTGTGGGGGTGTCGGCGCGGGCGCTGGACCCGGGTCCTCTGCCGGGGGCAGGTTTTCGGGCGCCACCTCGGCACTTTCGTCGGCGCGCTTTGCCAACAGGTCCGCGATGGGGTCATTTTCCGGTTCTTCAGCGGGTCCGGTTGCCGGCGGGACGGTGGGCGATGGCGGCGCCTGTGTCTCACCGGTCGGTTTGGGGATTTCAAAAGGTTCGTCGGAAAAACTTGTCTCGGGGATAAGACCCCCGCCGCCACCGCCTGATGCCAGTGGGTTTTTCGGTTGGGCGCCAGAACCGCCGATACCTGACAAAAAGTCGTCGTCCCAGTCGTCGGGAATGCCACCGCCGGTGTCCCGCGCCTGGAAGACATCCGACACCGGCGACGAATGGTCCGGCGCGCTGGCCCCGCCCTGACGGTTGGGGTCCTGTTCGATGTCGAGGAAATCGTCGATGCTGCTGTCGTCGGCGTTCACGCCTGGCTCGGCAAAATCGCGGCGCCCGGCATTGGGTGGCGGCGCGCCCAAGATGTCATCCAGAAAATCCCCGCCGGAGGTGTCGATCCCGCCGATCTGCGCCGCGGCATCTTCGGCCGACTGCGCCTCTCCGATGGGTTCCTCGCCCACGGGTGGCGGTAGATCGGCAAACGGGTCTGCCGGTGCCGCGTTTTCGATCGCCACTTGGATTTCATAGGCGCCGATGCGCAAAATATCCCCGTGGTTAAGCGGTGTCGGCAGATCGCCTAGAGCTTGGCTTTCGCCGTTCAGGAACGTGCCGTTGGTGGACGTGTCCACGATCATGAAATCGCCGTTTCGATGCTGAATGACCGCATGGGACGAGCTGACCTCGCGGGTGGGGTCCGGCAGGCACAGGTCGTTGGTTTCGGCCCGCCCGAGCGTCATCGCCTCCCCCGCCATGGTGAAGGTGTTGGTACGCGCCGCCTGCATCCCCGACGACAGAATATTGAGTGTCAGCCCCATCCGCTTATCCCCCGATCAGCACCGTCGGAAGGCCCGATACAATCGACCCGCCGTGGGCCGTGGTGTCGCCGATGCGCGCCGCAGGCAAGCCCCCGATCAGAACGGTGGCCGACCCTTTGACAATGCTTGTCGGCGGTCCCACGCAAACGCCCATATCCGACACCCGCGCCGCGGGCAAATTTCCGATCAGGACCGTGGGACAGCCGGGCGACACGATGGGCCCGCCCACGTGGGGAATAGGCACCGGCGCTGGGGTTTGCATGGGGCAAACCTGCTGGTCGGTCAGGCGTGCTGCTGGCATGGTCATGCGGCACCCCCTTGGACCCCTTCGGTGGTCCCTGTCCCGCCCGCGGCGATGTTGACGCCAAAGCCCACGAGCTTTTGCCAGTTGGCCTCGGCCATGGCGGGCTCGTCGTCTTTGAGCGCCGCCTGCATGAGCATGGCAAACACCATCGTCGGCGACGCAGACGGCGGCGACATGACCTGCGCCTCAAGCCCTTTGACGATCCCGTGGAAGGCCGCGTCAGCGGCAAGCGTGGTGGGGTCGTCCATATCCGCGTCGGCGATGGCCTTCTCGACCGCCTCCCGGGTGTCTGTGTTGGGCTTAAATACCCAGGCCTTCGCTGTCTGTAGCGTAGGCGGTGGGTCCGTCCCTTCTTGGAGCATTTGCTCTGCCGCCAGACAGGCAAACCAAACCGCCTCCCGTACCGGCAGCGCGTTGGCGATCACCTGAAAAAACGACGGCAGCGAGCGCGCCTCGTAGAGCGCTTGCAACCCCTCGGCGACCTCTGCCTCGGGTCCGACGGGCACCTTTGGGTCCACCTTGATCTTGCGGGCCGAGCAAAAGGCCACAAAAGGCTCCTCCGGAAGTTTTTTGAGGCCTGAGAATTGGATCATTTCCGCCATTCCGGGCCCCCCTTAGTTGATTTTCACCACACCGCCCTGCAGCGTCAGCATACCTGAGCCTTTGAGCGTGGTCAGCGGGCTTTCGAAATCGGCCTTCGCATCGGCCTTAACCTCGATCTGGGGCGCCGTGATCGACACCTTCGTGGGCGTCATCTCGATGGTAGAACCGCCGCAGGTCAGCGTAATCTTTGACGGGGCATCGAGCGAAATCTCGGTCCCCGCGTTGACCGTGATCGCCTGGCCCGCGTCCGTTGTGATGTTTTTGCCCACCTCAAGCTTGTCGTCTTTGGACACGTTTGTGCTGCGCTCCCCGTCAGAGACCTCGAGCGTGTAGTCGCCCGCGTTCAGGGTCTTCGAGAAGTTCTTTTCGACCGTCTCTGTTAGGTTTCCCTTGGCCGATCCCACACCGTAGGTGCGGGTCGTATCGCGCCAGACCTCAAACGTGTAGTCACCGTCCTTCTTTTCGTCAGAGCCAATCGAGACAGACTTGTTGTTCTTGATCACCTGCTCCATGTCCTTTTCGGACTGCATCCGGATCATTTCGCTGTCTTTTTTGTCGTCAAACCAAAGTTCGTGCTTGGCGTTCTTGTCGTCATTTTTGTGGGTGTCGGACACAAAGCCCAGGCGCGTCATGTTTTCCTTAAGCGCAAACGGCACCGTTTGGTCGCTGTTGTAGACGCTGCCGACGATCAGCGGGCGGTCGGGGTTGCCTTCTTCGAACTGAACGACAACCTCTTGCCCGATGCGCGGAATGTGGATCATGCCCCAGCCCTTGCCCGCGATGGGGGTCGAAACGCGCACGAAACAGGTGGTTTTTTCGTCGTTTTTGCCGACCCGGTCCCAGGGGAACTGAACCTTCACGCGGCCGAATTTGTCGGTAAAAATTTCGTCGCCACTAGGGCCTACAACCACGGCGGTCTGGATGCCTGAAATCTGCGGTGCCAGGTCGGCACGGTTGGGCGCCCGGTAGTCCACATCCGCGGGCTGCGCTTCGAAATCCACGCTGTGCAATTCGAAGGACTTGTTGGCGTTGGGCAGCGGACGCGGTTTGGGCCCTTGGCCGCGCATGCGCCGTTCTTTGTTAAGTTTCTCGCGTTCTTTGTCTTCAGTGCCGTCCGACACCTCTTCCATGTGCAGCTTATGATGGACCGCCAGCACCATGTATTTGCCATTTTGTTCCCGCTGGGGGTGTTTTTCGAGCGTGAAGGTCCCGGCGACGTGTAGCTCTTTGATCGCCCCCGCAGCGGTGATGCGGTGCTTTTGGGCGATCAACGCTTCGATGCGCGACCTGGCCAGGGTGTTGCCGTCCGCAGCCACGCCGTAGAGCCCGGGATAGTCGTATATCTCCCGCTTGCCCTGATCGTCTTGCTTGTTAACCGTTAGATCGGTTTTCGGGGTCTCAAAATTGTAGTCGTCGAGCGTGACCTTATTCGACTGGACTTTATGCAGCGCGTGCCAGTTGTCGATGTAATCGGTTTCCGCGCGACCGGCGCTTTCCTTGTCGATCAACTCGATCTTGGCTTCGCCGGGGATCGGCTTGAAACTTGCGCTGTCGTCTTGGATGACCAGCATATCCTTGCCATCCGCGTAATCAAAATACCAAAAGCGCCCGTCCTCGGCCAATAGGCGTTCGATGAAGTTCCAGTCGCTTTCCCGGTATTGCACGCAGTAAGTTCGGGTGGGCGGCGCTGCGTTGACCTGCATTTTAAAGTCAGAAAAGCCCCGGTCCCGGAAGATCTCTTTGATGATGTCGTCGGACGTCTTTTCCTGAAAAATCTTGCAGTCGGTCTGGCGCGTCATCAGCCAGGGCCAGCCGCGCAGCACCACGCGGAAATGGGCATACTCGCCGAAGCCCATGCCTTCGGACATGCCCAAGTAGGTGGCCTCCACGCAGGTGGCGGCCCACTTGCGCTCTTTCTTTTTGTCCTTGTTCCCCACATCCAATTCGATTGTGAATTTATCGGTTAAGAAATCCTCGGGCTTGGTATCAGGTTTTTTGGCGAGAAATTCGCATGTCATTTCAGTGATCTTGTTCATGCCTTCCACAACATCGGCCGTAAGCAGGTAAAGGTCGGACGTGTTTTTGGCGCATTTGATCCGCTGCGCGCGGCCTTCGATGGGCAATGGTTCTTTGGACATTACATCCTCCTATCGCGGCACTCTGGGGCGCCGCCGTCTAAAAATCTCTTGGCCTCAGAGGTCCGCAAGAAGCGCCTCCAGATCGTCATCCATTCCGTCGAGGTCGCTGCCCCCGTCGTCGTCACCGAGCCCGGACAAAAGATCGTCAAGATCGTCCGCGGACCCAAAATCGTCGTCCCCGCCCAGGTCGAGCCCCAGGTCATCGCCGAGCCCGAGGTCCATGTCATCGAGCCCCAGATCCAAGTCATCGTCCGAGCCGAGACCCAGGTCGTCGTCGCTAGCGCTGTCTTGATCCGGCTTTGCCGCCGCAGTTTTCTCCGGACGGGCCATGTTCGATTTCATTGCAACGCCGGTGCGAGCCGCCACCTTGCCGGCTGACAGCGATTTGGCTTCTTCCCCGGACCACAACCCCAAAAGCTCCGCCCCGGCGAGGGAGTTAAATGACCCCAGGCGGACCACATTTTGCCCCTGGATTGAAAGCACAGGCATGTATCCCCGCTGCGTGGTGTCCGACGCCATGCGCTGGTTCAAAAGCCGCTCCGTGGAGGGCAGCGCAACCTGGTCGCCGTAGCGGTCGGTCATGTAGTGGAACGGCATATCGTCTACGGACATGATCGACCCCAGCGATATCTTTGACCCCTGCTCGGCCAGAGTTTTGGCCAAAAGCACTGCCACCAACGCTACGGGGTTGCCCATCAGAAGCGATCGCATCCCTTCGCGGGTGTTGAACTCTTCGTAGTCGAAAGGGTCGACCGGATCGGTCTTTTTGCCGTAGGGCATGCGCAGCAGGAAACGCGGCGCAGCGAGCCCCACATAAGCGGCTTCCGGCGTGGCGCGGAAAGCTGCCCAGGTCTTGGTCACGAGCGGGTGCAGGTCCTCGGCCTTGGTCTTCAGGTAGTCGGCGCCAATGGCCGCCACAAAAGGGGCATCCATATGGGCGCAGATTTTCGACATACGCGCCAAAAGCTCCGCGTGGGGCGGGACCTCCTCGAACGTATAGAGCCCGAACACCGCGGCCAGGGGGCCCTGGTCTTCGCTCTGGCGGGGGCGCTCGACCAGCATGTCGTAAAGCGCGCTTTCGCCCAGGTCCTCGTGGGCGGCCAGATCGGCGGTAAATTCCTCCACCGCAACGTCATAGAGCACCAGTTCCAGGTGCATACCCGTCTCGATGCGGCGCGCCAAAAGATCAAGCGTGCGCCAGTTGGCCTCGACCGCCTGGAAATCCGGGTGATGCAGGATTGATGACATGGCTGCCGTCAGGGCCTTGTCCACGGCAGCTAAAAGCTCCGCCTGGCCGTCGCTCGGGGCTTCCTGCACGAAAGGTGCCACGATGCGCCTTTGACGGATGCGGGCGATGATGACACCGACCTCGATGCGCTTTTGGCCGATGATGACAGCCCCGCAGCACCCCCACCAGAGGAGAAACCCAAGGTGCCCTACAACCCCGCCTTCGGAAAGATCACCGCGCCCAAACCCGCCATCGAAGCTGGCGCGCGCAAACGCATGCGTGTGGCGATCCTGGGCGATTTTTCGGGACGCGCAAATAAGGGCACGCTGGCCGGCGGCGCGGACCTGGCGGCGCGCAAACCCATCAAATTTGACATCGACACGGTCGAAGACGTGATCGAACGCTTTGCCACGACGTTGGCGCTCCCGCTCGGGCGGGACGGGTCGGCCATCGAGGTCGAACTGGAAGACGTGGACGGCCTGCACCCGGATGAGCTTTTTGATAATGTGGAGCTTTTTGCCGAATTGAAGTCTCTGCGAACCCAGGTAAGCCGGGGCACAAATCTTGAAGCCGTTACCCGCCAATTGAAGGTATGGGGCGCGGAATTCGGGGATTTCCAGCTCTCCAGCAAAGCCCGCGCCAAAGGGGCCAAGGCCAACGCCAACCTTGCAGTCAGCGATTTTGCCCAGCTTATCGGCGGCGACCCGGCGTCGGCACCCGAACCCACTGCGGTGGAGGCGATGATTGGGCGCATCGTGGCACCTTTCGTGCAGGAAGCCCCGAGCGACGGCCAGGCGGAGCTTTTAGCCGCCGTGGACAAGGCCCTGACGGCAGCCATGTCATCCATCCTGCATCACCCGGATTTCCAGGCGGTCGAGGCCAACTGGCGCACGCTTGATCTTTT
>JBCCMR010000116.1:0-9270 GCA_039026255.1 Pseudomonadota bacterium | reverse complement strand
GATGTGGCCGACCGCGCGTCGGAGGACACGGACCGGGCGCTGGAATTGCGGACCCGCGACCGGCAAAGAAAGCTAGTCGCCAAGATTGATAGCGCCCTACGGCGCATTGATGACGGGTCTTACGGCTATTGTGACGCAACCGGAGAGCCGATTTCGCTAAAGCGGCTTGACGCGCGGCCGATCGCAACCCTGAGCCTGGAGGCGCAGGAACGGCATGAGCGCAAGGAACGGGTGCACAGGGACGACTAGCACCTTCGACATGACCCGTCAGTCGGGTGATATCTTGGGGCCAAACGGCGCGCGCCGCTTGGCCCCTTTTTTCAACGAAAAGCAGTGCCTTGGAGGCCTTAGTTGACGTTGTCTGGACGGCAAGTGGGGATCATCGGTGCCGGAGTGGCGGGTCTGACCTCTGCCATGACTTTGGCAGCCCGAGGGGCCGCGGTGACCGTCTGCGAAGAAGCTCTTGCGTTTGAGGATGTGGGCGCCGGTATCCAGTTGTCCCCTAACGCATTACGGGTTTTTGCCGCGCTGGGCTGCGATCCGGCAGCCATGATGCCGGTGACAACACCCCGACGGCTTAGCCTGCGGGATCTGCGCGGGGGCTGGCAAATCATGGGTTACCACCAGCCGCCAGGGTACATTCAGGTGCACCGGGCCGATCTGATCGGCTGGCTTGCGGAGACCGCGGCGGGGATGGGTGCGGACATCCGTTTGGGACAGGCGGCAAGGCCGGGCGAGTGGCCGACAACCGTGATTGCATCGGGCGTGCATACCGCGCGGCCCGGCCCAGGGGCGGCCTTCACAGGGCAAGTCGCATGGCGCGCGCTGATCCCCTGTCCTAGCGATTTCGTCAGGGACCCGGGCACACGAGTCTATATCGGCCCCGGGCGTCACTTGGTGCTCTACCCTTTGCGCAACGCTACGCTTTTGAACATCGTCGCCGTGGAGGAGGGCCAAGATTGGACCGAAGAAGGCTGGCAGCATCCGGGTGACCCGGACGCCTTGCGCCGCGCTTTCTCAGATGCCTGTGACCCGGTGCAGGCTGTGTTGGCTTCGGTCACGCGCGCGCGCCGCTGGGCACTGCGGGCCCATACGGAGGTGCGCATGGTGAGCGACGCAGGCGCGCCTTTGGTGGGAGACGCGGCCCAAGCGATGTTACCATTTGTGGCCCAGGGAGCCGCCATGGCGATTGAGGACGCTCACGTGTTGGCTCGGGCGATGGAAATCGATGACCTGGATGCCTATGCGCGTATGCGGGCCGCCCGGCGGTCGCGCGTGGCGCGCGCGGCAATCCGCAACGGACGCATTTTTCATGAGGCGCGTCCCTGGTGGCTGCCCTTTCAGCGGGTTGGGATGTGGGGCTTGGGGCGGGTGTCACCGGGTCTCATTCAGCGCCAGTACGCCTGGATTTATGATGCCGACGTCACCGAGGAGCCTTTGGCCTAAGTCGCCTTTTATGCGTCAAGGTCGACCCAGATGGGCACGTGATCCGACGGCTTTTCCCGGCCACGGACATGCCGGTCAATGTCGCAGTCCCGCATCAGGTCCGCACATTCCGGCGACATCAGCACATGATCGATGCGGATGCCGTGGTCTTTGTTCCAGGCGCCCGCCTGGTAATCCCAAAAGGTGTAGTCGTTGCGGTGGGGATGCCGCACACGGAAAGCCTCTGTAAAGCCAAGGAATTCAAGTTCTTGAAAGGCGGCGCGCGTCGCTGGGAGGTGCAGTGCATCGTCTGTCCAATGGGTGGCATCCCAGCAATCCAACGCCTGGGGAATGACGTTATAGTCCCCGGCCATCAACGCAGGCTCTTCGGCGTCAAGAAGCGCCTGCGCGCGGCTCTTCAAGCGCTTCATCCAGGCAAGCTTATAGTCGTATTTTGGCCCGGGCGTTGGGTTTCCGTTGGGAAGGTAAAGTCCGCAAACCCGCACAGCGCGGCCACCTATGACCGTGGCTTCAATCCAACGGGCCTGGTCGTCGCTGTCATCTCCCGGCAGGCCGCGGCTGACGTCTTCTAGCGGAAGACGCGACAGGATGGCCACGCCGTTGAATGACTTTTGTCCGTGAGTTTCGACCGTGTAGCCCAGTTCCTCGATTGGTTCTCGCGGAAACGCGTCATCAATCGATTTGATCTCTTGCAGGACAGCGACGTCAGGTTTGCTTTCTTCGAGCCACGCAAGAAGGGCCGGTAACCGGGCCTTTATCCCGTTTATGTTGAAGGAGGCGACCTTCATTGCCGCAGCAGTGCCATCAGTTGCCGCGTCACATGGAAAAGCTGGTGCCGCAGCCGCAGCTGCTGGTTGCGTTCGGATTTTCAATCACAAACCGCGCCCCGATCAATTCATCCGAAAAGTCGATAACCGCGTTGGCTAAAAAGGGCAGAGACACACTGTCTACCAGCACGGTTTGACCGTTCTTTTCCAGGCATAGGTCGTCGTCGGACGCCGTCTCCGCCAAAGATATATCGTACTGGAAGCCCGAACAACCACCGCCCTCCACGGCAACGCGCAGAAGTTGGGGCGCGGCTGCTCCGTCGTTGATTTCGGCCAAACGCTCAAAAGCTCGGTCGGTGACTTTAGGGGGCAGGGAAAGGTCCATCTTCCGTGTCGATCGGTCCTAGGATAAGCTCAAAGTGATAATAT
Source organism: Pseudomonadota bacterium (assembly GCA_039026255.1). Taxonomy (GTDB): domain Bacteria; phylum Pseudomonadota; class Alphaproteobacteria; order Rhodobacterales; family Rhodobacteraceae; genus Amylibacter. The sequence continues at coordinate 6,628 of JBCCMR010000116.1, read as the reverse complement.
GGTGTACGGGTCCCAACGACAAGGCGGGTAAATGCTGGCGACGTTTGCATGTCATCCGGGCGCGTCCCGCGGGCGGTTGGTGGCCGAGGAAGGATCGGCCCATAGGTCCTGTTTTCAGCGGGATCGCGACCGGATCATCCATTCTACAGCCTTCCGGCGGCTGAAGCACAAAACTCAAGTCTTTGTGGAACATGAGGCAGACCACTACCGCACGCGGTTGACCCATTCGATTGAGGTGGGTCAGGTGGCGCGCACCCTGGCTGGGGCGCTTGGGCTCAATGGGGAGCTGACGGAGGCGGTCGCGCTTGCCCATGATTTAGGCCACACTCCTTTTGGTCATGCGGGCGAAGATGCGCTGAACCTTTGCATGGCGGGTTACGGCGGTTTTGACCACAACGCCCAGGCGATCAAGCTAGTCACGCGGTTGGAGCGACACTACGCGCTTTTTGACGGGCTCAACCTTACTTGGGAGACTCTAGAGGGCATTGCGAAACACAATGGCCCCGTTACACGTGAAGTTCCCCATGCCCTGGCCGATTACAACGCCCGCCACGACCTTGAGTTATCCACCCATGCCAGCGCCGAAGCGCAAGTCGCAGCCTTGTCCGATGATATCGCATATAACAATCACGACCTGGACGACGGTTTGCGCGCCGGGTTGTTTGCCATCGATGACGTCTTGCACCTGCCGCTTGTGGGGCCAGCATTCGCTGAGGTGGACCGGCGCCACCCGAAGTTGGACCCAGAGCGGCGGCGTCACGAGGCGTTGCGCCGTGTTTTTGGCGCTATGGTGGAGGATGTCTTGGCGGAAAGCCACACCTGGATCAAGACCTCGCGCGCCAAAACCGCCGCGGAAATTCGCGCCCTGGACCATCCGGTGATCGCCTTCTCCGACGAAGTGCTGTCGGGTCTGAACGCAATTCGGGAGTTTCTTTACGCCAACATGTACCGCCACCCCCACGTTATTGCTGTGCGCGAGGAAATGACCGGCGTTCTGGAGGAGCTTTTTGATGTTTTTTTTGAGCGTCCAGAGCTTTTGCCGGACGGGTGGGACGGGCCAGAAGACGACGATACAGTGCGCGCTCGGGTGGTGAGTGATTATGTGAGCGGCATGACGGATCGCTACGCTCTCAAGCTTCATAAGCGGTGGCGCAAGGGAAAGCTCTGATCGGGGTTGCGCCGGTGGCCCAGCCCCCGTTGACCGGCCCATGTCGCGTGGTAAACGGACGTCACCTGATAGCAGAGGACCCCGATGAACGTTTTTGCCGATATCGCCGACCTGGTTCGCGGCGCACTTGATGCGCTTGCCGAGGAGGGCTTCCTCCCCACCGGGTTGGATTATCGTGCGGTCACGGTGGAGCCTCCGCGGGACCTGTCGCACGGAGACGTTGCAACGAACGCCGCGATGGTTCTGGCCAAAGGCGCCAGTATGAAGCCGCGGGATATTGCAACCGCGCTGGCCACAAAGCTTGCCGATGACCCCAGGGTCACAAATGCAGATGTCGCGGGTCCCGGATTTCTAAATCTTCGGCTTGACCCGGCGACGTGGCAAGCGGTGGTGCCTTTGGCGCTCGCGGCTGGAGCGGGCTTTGGCCGTTCTGCTGTTGGAACGGGGCGGAAAGTCAATGTGGAGTATATCAGCGCCAATCCAACTGGGCCGCTTCATGTGGGACATACGCGGGGCGCGGTCTTTGGCGACGCCTTAGCCAGCCTGCTGGACTTTGCCGGGTACACCGTCACACGGGAATATTACATCAACGATGGGGGTGGCCAGGTCGATGTCTTGGCGCGTTCCGTCTATCTGCGGTACCTCGAACAGCACGGACACGAAGTGGTCTTTCAAGAGGGGTCTTACGCCGCTGACTACCTTGTGCCGGTGGGTAAGGCGCTTAAAGAAAAAGTAGGCGACGCTTACGTAGACGAACCGGAAGAGGTTTGGTTGTCCGAGGTGCGCAGTTTTGCAACCGACGCAATGATGGAACTGATACGCAAAGATGTGGCCCTGCTTGGCGTCGAGATAGACGTTTTCTTTTCTGAGAAGTCTTTGATCGGTTCTGGTAAAATCGAAGCCGCGCTAGAGAAGCTGTCTGCCCGTGGCCTGATCTATGAAGGTACTCTTGAGGCGCCGAAAGGCCAACCCCAGGAGGATTGGGAGCCGCGGGAGCAGACGCTTTTCCGGTCGACAGAACACGGCGACGATGTGGACAGACCGGTGAAGAAATCTGACGGCAGCTGGACATATTTCGCTTCGGACATCGCCTACCATTACGACAAGGTGAACCGGGGTTTTGATGAGTTGATCAATGTCTTTGGGGCTGACCACGGCGGCTATGTTAAGCGGGTCAAGGCAGCGGTAAGTGTTCTTTCCGACGGGCAGGTACCTCTCGATATCAAGCTCACCCAGCTTGTGCGGCTTTTCAAAGGAGAAGTGCCCCTCAAAATGTCCAAGCGAGCTGGGGATTTTGTGACCTTGAGAGAGGTGGTTGATCAGGTCGGTGCTGACGCTACGCGGTTTCAGATGCTAACCCGGAAGAACGATGCGCCGCTCGATTTTGACTTCGAGAAGGTGCTTGACCAGTCAAAGGACAATCCGGTCTTCTACGTTCAATACGCTAGTGCGCGGATCCATTCCGTCGTGCGACGCGCAGAAGATGCTGGGCTCGACGTGTCATTGAGCCAGCTTAAAGGATCTGATCCGTCGCGGCTAAGCCACGCCGCGGAAATGGGGCTTATTCGTAAGATGGCCGAATGGCCGCGGCTTTTGGAGTTGGCGGCCCGAAATCATGAGCCGCACCGAGTGGCGTTTTACCTCTACGATCTGGCGGCGGAGTATCATGGGCTCCACAATCTGGGGAAAAGCCAGCCAGAACTCCGGTTTGTGCAACCCGACGACGTAGATGCAACGCTGGCAAAAATCGCATTGATCCAGGCCGTTTCAGTTGTTTTGGCCGCAGGACTGGGTATTTTGGGTGTAACCCCGGCGAAAGAAATGTAACACGCGGCATCTAGATCGCAGATTTCGGGGTTGGAGCAGTCACATCCACAAGGTATTGTGGAAGCCGAAGAGGCGACCCGATGATAGAGTCGACATCAAACCACCCTGCAGCCGCCACGGATCCCCCCCCAGGGCTTGCCGATCGGGGCTTTGGCTTGATTAAGTTAGCGGCAAACTGGGCAATCGCGGCGGTTTCTTTGGCTGTCATAGGAGGTTTTGTCTACTGGACAGTGAACCTTGGCACCCGTGATCCCCATGCAGTCCCCATCATCCGCGCCATGGAAGGGCCTGCGCGAATTGCGCCCGATGACCCTGGCGGTCAGCGCGCAAGCCATCAAGGGCTTGCCGTGAACCAAGTGCAGTCCGATGGCGGTGTCGCGGCCCCTGCGGAACAGGTGGTTTTGGCGCCGTCCCCCGGTGATCCAGCCGACGAAGACCAGCCTTTGGCGCGCGCCCAGAAACCGACGCAGGATGCTCCGGCGCAGACGACTTCGTCGGATGGCCCGGCCGACGACAGTGCCCAGACAACTGAAACTGCAACGGCAGAGCCCAGCGAAGAGGAGCTTGATGCGCTAGAAATCGTGGACAGCGTTGTTGAACGGGAGGTTGCGCAAGAACTGGCTGAAACCAACCCCGCTATGGTGCCCGCGGCTGTGATTCGCGGGACAAGCCTGTCGCCGCGCACGTCGCCCCGGCCAAAGGCAAGGCCAGGCGGTTTGCAGGCAGAGCTGCGAGATATTGAGCCCACAGCCGCCGTGGTGGCCCCGGCAGTCACCGGAGCGAGTACCGTATCAGCGGTCGAAACGGTGCCGCCCGGCACGCACCTGGTGCAACTTGGCGCCTACGACCGGCGCGAATTGGCGGCAAACGACTGGCTAGGCCTTCTAGAAAAGCATCCCGACCTGCTAGGAGACAAAAAGCGACTGATCCTCGAAGCGCAAAGCGGCGGGCGGCGGTTCTACAGGCTTCGCGCGGTAGGCTTTGGAAACATAGAGGAAAGCCGCACTCTATGTTCGGCCCTGCTAGCGCGCGCCACCCCTTGCATTTCTGTGACGACGCGGTGACCGCGCGGGCAGTCATCTTCGGGTGCTCTGGTCCCGAACTAACCGCGGAAGAGCGCGCGTTTTTTTCTGATGCGGACCCCTGGGGTTTCATCCTATTTACCAGAAATATCACCACGCCTGCCGGGGTGCGGCGCCTCGTGGCATCCCTACGCGACGCGGTTGGACGGGCTGCGCCGATCCTCATTGACCAAGAGGGCGGTCGCGTGGCCCGGCTTCAGGCGCCGACATGGCCCGAGTGGCCCGCAGCCTTGGCCTATGCCCAAGCCGCGGGTGACGCCCATCTGCGCGAGGCCATGTATCTGCGCGGCCGTCTGATCGCAGCAGATTTGCAAGCGCTGGGCATCGACGTAAATTGCGCGCCACTTCTGGATGTGGCTTGCGCAGAAACGCATTCAATTATCCTTAACCGGACTTATGGCCACGATCCGGCAACGGTGGCCCTGGCGGCCCGGGCCATTGCCGAGGGCCAGCTTGCCGGGGGCGTTCTGTCGGTGGCCAAGCATATTCCGGGCCATGGTCGCGCCACGCTCGACAGCCATCACGATCTACCGCGGCTTGATACCCCGCTTGAAGAGCTGCGCGCGGTGGATTTTGAGGCGTTCCGCCGGGTTTCCGACCTACCCATGGCTATGACGGCCCATGTGGTGTTTACGGCTGTCGATGCAGACCACGCGGCGACCCTGTCCCCGGCCATGATCAGTCTGATCCGCGGCGAGATCGGGTTTGAAGGGCTTTTGATGACAGATGATCTGTCGATGCAAGCGTTGACAGGCAGCCTGGGCGAGCGAGCATCCAGTTCGCTTTTGGCTGGTTGCGACGTGGTTTTACATTGCAACGGCGTCATGGATGAGATGGAGCCAGTTGCCGCCAACACGCCGCGACTTGAAGGGCGCGCGGCGGAAAGGGCCGACGCGGCCTTGGCGTTGCGCAAAAGCCCCGACGCCTTTGACGTGGCTGCGGCCCGGGTCCGTGTGCGAGAGATGACGGGATTAGAACATGCCTGATGACTTCATGGCGGTGGACAAACGGCGGGCTGAAGAGGCGCTTACCGTTGACGTGGACGGGTTTGAGGGGCCGCTTGACCTGCTTTTGACGCTGGCGCGGACCCAAAAAGTCGATTTGCGGCGCATCAGCGTTTTGGCGCTGGCGGAGCAATACCTGGGCTTCGTGGAACGCGTCAAAGCCCTTCGCATCGAATTGGCGGCGGACTACTTAGTTATGGCGGCCTGGCTGGCGTTCTTGAAATCCCGGCTTCTGTTACCTGAACCCGAGGATGAGGGCCCGTCAGGTCAGGAACTGGCGGCGCACCTGGCGTTTCAGTTGGAGCGGCTAGAGGCCATGCGGCGGTCGGCGGCACGGCTTATGGCGCGCGACCAGAAGGGGCGCGATTTTTTCGCCCGCGGTGTACCAGAAAACGTAGCCGTGCGGCGCCGCGTGACATATGAAGCAAATTTGCTCGACCTAATGCAGGCTTACGCGCGGTTGCGCACGAAGGGGAACTTCCAACCGCTTCACCTGCAAGAACGGGAGGCGGTTCTGACCATGGAAGAGGCCCTGGCGCGTTTGTCGGGTCTTATCGGTCAGGCGGTGGATTGGGCTGATTTGTCGGCTTTTCTGCCCGAAGCTTGGCAGGACGATCCGAAGCGACGGCGGTCGGCCCTGGCGGCGACTTTCGCGGCAAGCCTGGAGATGGTGAAGGCCGGTCGCATGGAAATCCGCCAGGTTGAGACGTTCGCACCGATCCAACTCCGCTCAAAAGAGGTTAAACAGTGAGCCAGGGTCCCAGTGACCCCTGGGGTGAACCTGCGACTGAAAGTTTGTTTGAGGCGCCGCCCATGGGCGAACAAGAGCGCATGGTTGAGGCAGTTCTTTTTGCCACATCTGAACCACAAACACGCACCCAAATAGAGGCGCGCATGCCGCACGGGTCGGATGTCGCAGAAGCCTTGGTGCACCTACGTAAACGCTATGAAGGGCGCGGGGTTCAGTTGGTGCGTGTTGGGGACGCCTGGGCTTTTCGTACGGCCCCGGACTTAGGATTCTTAATGGCCCGCGAACAGATTGAGACCCGTAAGCTAAGCCGGGCAGCGGTCGAAACGCTTGCCATCATAGCCTACCATCAGCCGGTCACGCGCACCGAGATTGAAGAGATCCGCGGCGTATCGGTGTCTTCGGGCACAATTGACATGCTTATGGAGCTTGGTTGGATCAAGCTCGGGCGGCGGCGCATGACCCCTGGGCGGCCTGTCACCTTCGTCGTCACGCAAGAGTTCCTGGATCATTTTGGCTTGGAAAGCGCGCGAGACTTACCCGGCTTGAAAGAGCTACGGGACGCGGGGCTTTTGGATAACCGACCGCCACCGGGTAATACGCTTCCAGACGCGTCAGAGGTCGAGGACACCGGTCAGGAGGATATGTTCGATTGACTACGCCCGTTGGAATTTTGCCACATTTTGGCTATATCCCAAATTGAAGGCGCAGTTGGAGCAGGCATATGAACATCGGAAACATGATCATACGCATGGTGATGAGACGTTTCATCGGCATGGGCGTAAACAAGGGTATCGGG
>JBCCMR010000115.1:0-9364 GCA_039026255.1 Pseudomonadota bacterium | reverse complement strand
GGAAAAAAGGCCGAGTTGCACTTTTAGGCAATGGTCTCGTCGTCGGTAAGCATCATCCCGCCGCGTGGACCGCGCAACGTCTTGTGGGTTGTGGTCGTGGCCACGTGGAAGTGCGGGAACGGCGACGGATAAACGCCAGCGGCAATCAAACCGGCAAAGTGCGCTACGTCGGCCAGCACAATTGCTCCGACGCTATCGGCAATCTCGCGTATACGGGCAAAGTCGATTACCCGTGGGATGGCAGACCCGCCAGCAATGATCATCTTGGGCTGGTGTTCGGATGCCAGGGCTGCGATCTGGTCATAGTCAATCAAATTGTCTTCTTGGCGCACGCCGTACTGGATGGCGTTGAACCATTTCCCCGACTGGTTGGGCTTGGCCCCGTGGGTCAGGTGCCCGCCGGCGTCAAGGCTCATCCCCAAGATCGTGTCGCCCGGCTGCAGGAGCGCGGTGAACACACCCTGATTGGCCTGGCTGCCAGAGTTCGGCTGGACATTGGCAAAACCGCACCCGAAGAGCTCTTTCGCGCGGGCGATGGCGAGTTCTTCGGCCACGTCTACATGCTGGCAGCCGCCGTAATAACGCCGCCCGGGATACCCTTCGGCGTATTTGTTGGTCATCACAGAGCCCTGGGCCTGCATGACCGCACGGCTGACGATGTTTTCGGAGGCAATCAGTTCGATCTCGTCGCGCTGGCGCGTCAATTCATCGTTTATGGCCGAGAAGATGGCGGGATCGCGGGCGGCAAGTTCTTCGCCGAAAAAGCGGGCGTCGTGGGCTGTCATGGATCTGTCCTCCGCAGGCTGTCTTTCGATGGCTTTTCTTGGCGCCTTACCCGGCAAGCGACGCCGCGTCCATTGGCAAAGCGACGCATCGGCAAACCGGGGCGCCATATTGGGGCTTGTCAGAGGCAGCTACCGCGGCGACTACTGCGGCCTATGGGGTTCGAGCGGATCAGTGTGTTGGCCAGTGACACCGACGTGGCGCAAGAGGCGCGCGCCGATCTGGTGCGCGCCTACGGACATGTGCCGCCGGTGCAGGCCGATGTGATAGTGGCCCTAGGCGGTGACGGCTTTATGCTAAGCACGCTCCACAGCACTGAGGGCTTGCGCGCCCCGGTCTACGGGATGAATCGAGGCACCGTCGGGTTCATGATGAATGACTTCTCCACCGAGGATTTACGCGCGAGGCTTGCTGCGGCTGAGGAGGCGGTCATTCACCCTTTGCGTATGGTGGCCCACAGCCAAGACGGCGACCAGGTGGAAGCGCTTGCGATCAACGAAGTCAGCCTTTTGCGGCAGGGTCCCCAGGCGGCAAAGCTGCGGGTGCTCATTGACGGGCGCGAACGGCTACCGGAGCTTGTCTGCGACGGGGCGCTTTTGGCGACGCCCGCAGGGTCAACCGCCTATAACTACTCCGCGCATGGGCCCATCCTGCCCATCGGCGCCGAAGTGTTGGCCCTGACAGCCATGGCCGCATTTCGGCCTCGGCGCTGGCGCGGCGCGCTGTTGCCTAAGACTGCGCAGGTGCGGTTCGAAGTGCTTGAGGCCCAAAAGCGGCCCGTCGCGGCGGTGGCGGACGGGACGGAGGCGCGTTCTGTTGATTGGGTAGAGATCGAAAGCGCGCCCGACGTGTCCCACCGGCTGCTCTTTGACCCCGGCCACGGGCTGGAAGAACGCCTCATACGCGAACAGTTTGTGTAAAGAGCGCGCACGCCAAACGCCGGCGTAGGGTGTGGTCCAAACACAGTGCATGCGGGTTAAAAGCCTTGCCCTAGCCGCCGTCCGTGCGCCGCCAGCCACCTGCGTCGAGGGGATAAAACGCCTCCACTGCGGCGGTGGCCACCAGACTGGCGCCTGCTTGGACACCGTTCTTTGGGGGCGCAATGCGTTGGCCACCTGGCACGCCTTCGACCACCGCCCGGCCCCGGGGCAGTTCCGCGGCAATGCGGTCTAGATCCAGGGCCATGGGGTCTGGCACCCCCACTGTGACGCGCACCTCCATAAGGCTGTGATCCAGTTCCAACTCGGTAAACAGCGTCAACGACGAATGGCGGATCGCGTCGTTTACAGCGCGGATGGCGGCCTTGGTGGCGTCTTCGCCGTAAAGGTCTGTGCCGATGCCAGTTTCCAGGATAAGCCGTTTCACAGGCGACCCACCGGTAGGCTTACTGTAACCGCTGCATTGGCCACAACGGTCACCCCGTCGCCATCAAGTTTTGCAATGTCGAGCCCGCCGAAAACCGCCCGCACGGTCACTTGGCCGTAGGGAAAGAGCCCAGCCAAGGCCTCGGTGTCCACGGCGTCGGGCTGTTGCACCGCCACCTCAGCGTCGATGACCATCTCTTCGGGCGCCATGCCAAAGGCAGGCCCGACCGAAAGCGAATTGCGCCAAAGCGCGGCTTCGATTGCCCGGCGCCCGGCGGCGGTGTAGTCGGCGCGGCGCAGGCTTGTGCCGTGACCGATCTGAAGTGCGACCCGCGTGTGTGTCATAACGATTACCCCCATTGCCCGGCGCGCCACTCATGGGTCCGACGTAGCTTAGGCGGCACACGCACCACAACTAGGAAATGATCTAGGCCAAACTGTCTGGGTATCGCGTATGCTTTAGATCTGTGGCTGCCTGGTCTGGTCTAGACTAGTTTACCCCGTTTCGCGGCCAGTCGCCTGCCTGGGCGACCCTGCCGTTGACTTTGGCGGCGCCTGCACCAAGAACAGACCATACCTGGAGGAACACGCTTGGCACTGACACGGCAGGAACAGGTTCGGTATTGGGGCATCGGCGCGCTGGTGCTTCTCTTTGCGCTATGGGCGCTGGGCAACGTGCTTCTTCCGTTTATAACCGGGATGGCAATCGCCTATCTTCTAGATCCCGTGGCGGACCGCTTGGAGAACACGGGCGCAAGCCGAGCCCTGGCCACAACGATCATATCGTCCATAGCAATTGTTGCTATCACGCTGATGCTGGTGGTACTGATCCCGCTGCTCTACCGCCAAAGCGCAGCGTTGATCGAGGCTGCACCGGGGTACCTACAAAGCCTTCGCGAATTTCTCGACACGCGCTTTCCCTCGCTTATGGATGAAACCTCAGCGGTGGGGCAGGGGTTGGCCTCGGTGATCGAGATCATCAGGTCCCGCGGAGGTGAGCTGGTGCAAGCCATACTTTCGAGCGCGTTCACCCTTCTCGACATTGCTGTCTTTATTGTGGTGGCCCCGGTGGTGGCCTTTTACATGCTTCTGGACTGGGACCGCATGGTGGCCACAGTGGATGGCTGGGTCCCCCGAGACCACCTGGGCACCGTGCGACGCTTGGCTGCGGAGGTGGACGCGGTGCTTGCGGGCTTTGTGCGGGGTCAACTGACAGTTTGCGCCATTTTAGGCACATTTTACGCCGGCGCGCTTATGCTGGTAGGGCTGCAGTTTGGGCTTGTGGTCGGTATGATCGCGGGTCTTTTGACGTTTATACCCTATGTCGGATCAGTCATCGGCGGGGTGCTGTCTATTGGGCTTGCTCTTTTTCAGTTTTGGGACACCCCCGCGCTTATTGCCGTAGTGGCGGTGATTTTTGTTTTGGGCCAGACAATCGAGGGCAACTTCCTCACTCCAAAATTAGTAGGAGGATCGGTTGGGCTGCACCCCGTGTGGCTGATGTTTGCGCTCAGTGCGTTTGGCACACTCATGGGGTTCACCGGTATGCTTGTAGCGGTGCCAGTGGCGGCATCGCTCGGGGTTTTTTCGCGCTTTGCTGTGGAGCAGTACCTCGGCGGCAAGCTCTATCGAGGCCATTCGGGCAGAAGTGAGAAGAGCGAAGTCAATGATGAGGACCGCGCCGCATGAGCGAACAGCTCATCCTTCCGCTGCCTTTGGAAACCGCCTTCGAGCGCGTCGATTTTTTTGTTTCCGACCCCAATAGCGCCGCCGTGGCCACCCTAGAGGCATGGGCGAACTGGCCGCTGGGCAAACTGGTGCTGTGCGGTCCGGCAGGGTCCGGGAAATCCCACCTCGTCCGGATATGGGCCAGCGAAACCGGCGGACGCGTGGTTGCCGCGCGGGGTTTGGCAGCGGCGAACCCCATGGTCCTAAGCGCCGCGCCCCTGGCCGTCGAAGACGTGCCAGATGCCGCGCCCGAAGACGAGGTGGCGCTATTCCACATCCACAATTTGGCAGCCGCTGACGGCCAGCCGCTTCTTATGACTGGGCAGGGTGCGCCTGGCCGCTGGCCACTGACGCTGCCGGACCTTGAAAGCCGTATCGCCGCGGCATCGGTGGCCACTCTGGGCGCCCCCGACGACGCGCTTTTATCGGCGGTTTTGATAAAGCTCTTCGCGGATCGGCAACTGGCCGTGCCGGAAGTGGTCATCGACTGGATGCTCCCGCGCATAGAGCGTTCGTTTTCCTTTGCCCAAGCCTATGTTGCGCAGGTGGATGCGGCGGCCTTGCGAGATCAGGCGCGGGTGACAGTACCGTTGGCCCGCCGGGCGTTGGCCACCATGGAGGGGGACCTATGACCCAGCAAATGGATGTTTTTAGATGATGGACGGCGGCACAGTCTTTGCGGAAACGGCGGCGAATTTCTTGACCACGGACCCCGAACCGGGCGTAGAGATTCCAGGCCTGGACCCCGCATCGCCTGCCCGGTTTTTCAACCGCGAACTTAGTTGGCTCAAATTCAATTGGCGCGTTCTCGAATGCGCGGAAAACCTGCGTCTGCCGGTTCTGGAGCGGGTGCGGATGCTGTCGATCTCGGGCTCAAACCTAGACGAATTTTACACGGTGCGGGTCGCGGGACTGCGGGAACTGGTAAAAAACGGCATCATCACCCCTGCGCTGGACGGGATGACACCGGCTGATCAGCTTTTGGCCATCGACGCTGAAGCCCGCGCACTGATGGCAAAGCAACAGCATATTTTCCAGACGCTCACCGCTGAGATGGAGGCCGCCGGTATCGACATCCTGGCCCGCCATGAGCTGTCCCCTGACGACCGCGCCGCCTTGCAGCAGGTGTTTTTGGATCAGGTGTTTCCCATCCTAACGCCCCTGGCCATCGACCCCGCGCACCCGTTTCCATTTATTCCCAACACCGGGCTGGCCCTAGCGCTGCAACTGAAACGCAAGAGCGACAAGCGCCCGTTGCAAAGTCTCTTGCCGATCCCCGCCCAGGTTCAGCGTTTTATCGGTCTGCCGGACGGGGCTGGGGGAACCCAGCGTTTGATACTCCTTGAAGAAGTGTTGCTCGAATTCATTGAGCAGTTGTTCCCCGGCTATGCCATCGACGGGCATTGCGCCTTTCGGATTTTGCGCGACAGCGATCTGGAATTGGAGGATGAGGCCGAAGACCTGGTGCGGGAGTTTGAAACCGCTCTCAAACGCCGGCGCCGGGGAGAAGTGATCCGCATGACCTTGTCAAGCGGCGCGCCAGCGGCGCTACGGCGGTTAATCCTTGAAGGCCTGGTCATGACCGAGGACGAGGTCATCGAAGTGGACGGCATTCTAGGGGTAGCGGACCTGGCGGCTTTAATCCTGCAAAGCCGTCCCGATCTGCAGTGGCAGCCGTTCAAGCCACGGGTGCCGGAGCGTGTGCAAGATTACGAAGGTGACATTTTCGCAGCGATCCGGCGCAAGGACATGCTGCTTCACCATCCCTACGAGACCTTCGACATCGTTGTCGACTTTTTGCGTCAGGCGGCGCGCGACCCCGCCGTGGTGGCGATCAAACAAACGCTTTACCGCACCAGCAACGAAAGCACGATTGTGACGGCCCTGTGTGAAGCGGCCGAGGAAAACAAATCGGTCACAGCGCTTGTGGAACTGCGGGCCCGTTTTGATGAGGCGGCCAATATCCGCCAGTCGAGACGCCTGGAGCGGGCAGGCGCCCATGTGGTTTACGGCTTTTTGGACCTCAAAACCCACGCAAAACTCAGCTCCGTCGTGCGCCGGGAAGGTGAAGAATTAGTGACCTACACCCATGTGGGCACTGGCAACTACCATCCGATCACCGCGCGGTTCTACACAGACCTGTCGTTTTTTACCTGCGACAAACGGCTTGGGCGGGACGTGAGCAAGATTTTCAACTTTATCTCCGGCTATGTGGAGCCCGATGGGTTAGAGCGTCTTTCGGTCAGCCCCCTTTTCCTCAAAGACGACCTTTTAGGCATGATTGAGGCAGAGATGGAGGCCGCTCAGGCTGGGCGCCCAGCAGGCATATGGGCCAAGATGAACAGCCTGATCGACGGGGACGTAATTGACGCGCTTTATAAAGCCAGCCAAGCCGGGGTGCGCATTGACCTGGTGGTACGGGGCATTTGCGGCCTGCGTCCAGGAATTGCGGGGCTTTCAGACACGATCCGTGTAAAGTCTATCGTTGGGCGATTTTTAGAACACTCCCGCATCGTGTGCTTTGGAAACGGCAACGGTTTGCCGTCGAAAAAGGCGCGGGTCTTTATATCCAGCGCTGACTGGATGGGCCGGAACCTGAACCGCCGTGTGGAAAGCCTGGTGGAGATCACCAACAAGACCGTGCAAGCCCAGATCATGAGCCAGATCATGGCCGCCAACCTAGCTGACCAGGAAAATACCTGGATCCTGGGCCCCGATGGCAGCTACCGGCACGATGCCGGCGAAACCGGCGACAAGCTTTTCAACTGCCACCGGTTTTTCATGGAAAACCCGTCATTGTCCGGGCGCGGGTCCGTGGGCGCGAAAGACGTACCCAAATTGACCCATTCCTACGAAGAGCCCTAGGCCAATGCACGCGCCCCGCCCGGCCACAGATTTTGAAAACCTAACCCGCGTTGGGATCATTGATGTGGGCTCAAACTCAGTGCGGCTGGTCGTCTTTGACGGCGCAGCGCGCAGCCCTGCCTATTTTTACAACGAAAAAGTTATGTGTGGGTTAGGCCGTGGGCTTACGGACACCGGACGCCTGAATGGGGAGGGCCGGTCGCGGGCGATCCTGGCCATGGACCGCTTCAAGGCGCTTTTGGACAGTTTTGGAGTGGCGCGGCTCCATACTGTTGCAACGGCGGCGGTGCGTGATGCCAGCGATGGATCCGCGTTTGTGTCCGAGATTGCTGCCCGCACCGGGATTGAACTGACCGTGGCCACCGGCGCCGAAGAGGCGCGCCTGTCAGCACAGGGCATCCTTTTGGGCTGGCCCGAGGCGCGCGGCCTGGTGATTGACGTGGGCGGCGCGTCTCTTGAGATGGCGGCGGTCGAAGACGGCCGTATCACCCGTTGCATGACCTCGCCCCTGGGGCCGCTGCAACTGATGGACCTGAATGGCGGCTGGGATGCGGTGCGCGCCACCGTCGCCCGGCACCTGGCGCGCATGAAGGCCGACCTGGGCAGTGATTTCGACGATATCTTCCTTGTCGGCGGGTCTTTCCGTGCCATCGCCAAAATCGACATGGCCCGACGGTCCTACCCGCTGCAATTGGTTCACGAATACCCCATGGATCGGGATCACCTGATCGAAGCGGCGGCCTTTATCCGCGACACCAGCGCCGACGACCTGTCGCGCATCGCGGGCGCGTCATCTGATCGGGTGCCGTTTTTGCCTTACGTTGCCGAAGCGCTCTATCAAATTGTTCAGGTCTTTGCGCCCAAGGGCGCCCTAGTGTCGTCCTATGGCATCCGCGAGGGGCTGCTTTATGAAGAGATGCCGCCTGACCTGCGCGCGCGCGACCCGCTTATCGAAGCCTGCGAAAGCATGGAGCGCGGCTTGGCGCGTTTCCCGGGCTTTGGGAGGCCGCTGGCAGACTGGCTGCGTCCACTCTTTCCCGCGGGCGCCCGGTGGGATCGGATCGTGACCGCTGCGGGCCTCCTGCACGACGTGAGTTGGCGGTCGCACCCGTCATCGCGGGCTGAGGAGTGCTTCGACAATGCAAGCCGCGGTAATCTCACGGGACTAACCCACAGGGGCCGGGTGCTTTTAGCGATTGCGCTTTTACACCGCTATCGCAAAAGCCCTAAGTTAGAAAAATACCACGCCCTTGCCCCGCTCCTGAGCGCGGATGACCAGCGCAGCGCCCAGGTGTTGGGCTATGGGTTGCGTCTAGGCGCGGCCCTGGCGGGCGGTGATGTGAGCGTTCTCCGGACCGCACCGCTCCGGCTCTCCCATGATCGCTTGGCGCTTGTGTTGGAAGGAAAGAACGCGCGCTTTGCCGGGGAAGCGGTGTCGCGGCGGCTGGACGCTTTAGCGGCTGTGCTGGGCGTAGCGGGTGTCGTCACCCGGCGCTAGGCGCCCGGTTGCGCAGCGCTCTCCTTTGGCCTAAGCCGCCCGCGAACTAGACCGGAGCCCACCCATGCGCCTAAGCCGCTACTTCCTGCCGATCATGAAAGACAATCCGGCGGATGCGCAGATCGTGAGCCACCGCCTGATGCTGCGCGCCGGCATGATCCGCCAATCGTCGGCCGGGATATACTCTTTCCTGCCGATGGGCTTCAAAGTGCTGCGGCGGCTTGAAGATATCGTTCACGAGGAGCAGGTCCGCGCGGGCCATATCCCGATGCTGATGCCCACGCTACAAAACGCGGATCTGTGGCGAGAGAGCGGGCGCTACGATGACTACGGCGAAGAAATGCTGCGCATCCGAGACCGCCACGGTCGCGATATGCTTTACGGCCCGACCAATGAAGAGCTGATCACCGATATTTTCCGCAATTCGGTGCAGTCCTACCGGGACTTGCCGTTGACGCTCTACCACATCCAGTGGAAGTTCCGCGACGAACGCCGCCCCCGTTTCGGGGTTATGCGGGGGCGCGAGTTTTTCATGAAGGACGGCTATTCGTTCGACGTGGATCGGGACGCAGCGCTCCACGCCTATAACAGGCATCTGGTCAGCTACCTGCGCACCTACGAACGCATGGGCCTTCAGGCAATACCCATGCGTGCCGATGGTGGGCCCATCGGGGGGGATTATACCCACGAATTTCTAGTTCTTGCCGAAACGGGCGAGTCAGAGGTCTTCTACGACAGCGAAGTGACGGACCTGACCTTTGGGGACCGCGACATCGACTATGACGACCGCGCTGCCTGTCAGGCCGTCCTGCAAGAGTTCACGTCCCGCTATGCGCGCACAGACGAAACCCATGACGAAGCGATCTTTGAGGCTGTGCCAGAAGACCGCCGCCGCCGGGCGCGCGGCATCGAGGTGGGGCAGATATTCTACTTCGGTACCAAATACTCTGACGCCATGGGTGCCCGGGTGGTCAACGGGGACGGGGTCGAAGTGCCCGTCCACATGGGGTCCCACGGTATCGGCGTCAGCCGCCTGATTGGCGCCATCATCGAAGCCAGCCGCGACGACAAAGGCATCATTTGGCCCGAGGCCGTCACCCCCTTCCAGGTTCACGATGCCAACCCG
>JBCCMR010000114.1:0-9366 GCA_039026255.1 Pseudomonadota bacterium | reverse complement strand
GGCCCGACCCACTCGGTCGCATCGATCGCCCCGGAGACGAGGTTCTCGTAGATCTGACCACCGGGCAGCGAGACCGGCGTGGCGCCGAGCTTGGCCATGACGTCGCCGCCGAGGCCCGGGATCCGCATCTTGAGACCCTTGAGGTCGTCGGCGCTTTCGATCTCTTTGTTGAACCAGCCGCCCGCCTGGGTGCCGGTGGCGCCGCATGCGATGGCCTTCAAGCCAAACTCGCCGGACAGTTCGTCCCAAAGGGCCTGACCGCCGCCGAACTTAATCCAAGCGTTCCACTCGACAGTCGTCATCCCGAATGGCACGGAGGTGTAGTAAGCAAACGCCGGGTGCTTACCGACCCAATAGTAGTCCGCGGCGATGTAGGCGTTGGAGTTGCCGGATGCCACTTCGTCGAAGACGTCGAAGGCGCCGACCCGTTCGCCCGCGGCGAAGTATTCGACGTTAAACGCCCCGTCCGACAGGACGCCGATGCGTTCGGCCAGGCGCTGAGCCGAGGTGCCGAGCCCGGGGAAGTCCCGCGGCCAGGTAGAAACGATGGTGAGCGTTTTGGCGTGGCCGCCGGCAACAGCAGGCGCGGCCAGCGAAGTCGCTGCCGCGGCGGTCCCGCCGAGCGCGCCTGCGCGAAGAAATGAACGACGATCCATATTGGATACCTCCCTGTACGCCGGGCCGATCCCGACGCTTCGTTTTGAGTGCAGACCGTTTAGCGGCGCCGGGGACGCATGGGAAGGGGACGTAACGGAAATTCTCACTTTTTGACAACCGGCCCAAGGCCGCCGATTGCGTTATGGATGCTTCAGGCGATGTCGCTTCTACCTTTGGTTGAAAATAGGTGCGGCGACCGCCCGAAACCTTATTTGAGGTGGACACCCAATCCGGCCACGTCCAAACCTAGCGGCGCGCGATGGCGCGCTTAGGGGAATTTATACATGGCAACAGCACAGAAATCCGGTGGCGAAGTTATCGTCAACACAACCACGTTTTCCATCCAATCGCGGGCGAGCGTGGTCTCGCTCTTTGATGGGGGTTACGTAGTGGTCTGGGACAGCAAGTTCCAAGACGGCGACGAATACGGCGTCTATTTCCAGCGGTATTCGTCCAACGGTACGCAGGTGCGTGGCGAAACGCTCGTCAACACCATCACTGGCGGGGACCAGGAAAACGCGTCTGTCGTGGCCTTTGACAACAGCGGTGGCGACTACGGTTTTCAGGTTGTCTGGGAAAGCGAAGTCTCGAATGGCGACGACGATGTTTATCAAAAGACTTATTTTTTGGGTTCGGACACGACCTTCGAGATAAAGTCTAATGTTACCTATGACACGAATTTCCAGGGTCGCGTCGATGTTGCGAATTACAACGAAAACACCGGCTTGGCAGTTTGGACCTCGTTCGGGCACACAAACACCGGCGGGACCGTGATCGTCGCGAGCCGGGCTGGTATCAACACGTCGGGCGATATCGTGGTGGTATCGGGGCTAGGGTCGAATGCCAAAGCGCAGGTGACGGCGCTGGGAAACAGCAACTTCGAATACCTTGTGACCTATGCCGACGGGTCGACCAGCGGCGCGCAGATCGTCAACAGCTTTGGCACGCCCCAGGGATCGCCCATCGCGGTCTCTGTTGCGCGCGATCACGAGACGGCAGTTCTCGAAAGCGGCTTTATCGTGCTCGCCTGGGCCTCCGGCAGCAGTGTCTTCTACCAAGTGCTCGATGCTGCCGCCCAACCGTTTGGGCCGGTGCGCACGGCGCAGATCAACAACACGTTCACCAAAGCCGCCGTTGACGTGATCGCGCTCGAAGACGGGGGGTTCTTTATCGTTTACCAGTCTGATGGCGGCGATGGGGATGGCTTTGGCGTGCATGGGCAACGGTTTTCCGCGCTTGGGCGCGAGATCGGCAATGAGGTCCAGCTCAACACGACGACCTTCTCGAACCAAACGATGCCCGAGGTCACCCAGTTGGCCAACGGCGACCTCATCGCGGTATGGACCAGCCGCTTCCAGGACGGCGACAACGAGGCGGTCATCTCCCAGCGCTTCACCCTGCCAGAAGTGGAGTCCGATGATTTCCTGCTCGGGGGCGGTGCAAAGAACACGCTCGACGGCAAAGGCGGCTGGGATCAGATCTTCGGCGGCGGCAATGATGACCGTCTGATCGGCGGCAAGGGCAGCGACATCATCTTCGGGGGCACCGGCGCCGACAGCGTGTCAGGCGGCGGTGGCGAAGACGACATCACTGGCGAGGGCGGCAATGACCGGCTGGCGGGTGGCGATCAGGCCGACGTTATCCGCGGCAACAGCGGCAACGATACCATCGAAGGAGGCTCCGGCGCCGACGAGTTGCGCGGCGGCTCGGGTCTCGACCGGCTCACCGGCGGCAAGGGCGCTGATCGGATCTACGGCGGCGGCGGCACCGATATTGTCTACGGCGGCAAAGGCGCCGACCGCATTTGGGGCGACGGCGGTAACGATTTTCTCTTCGGGGGGCAATCGGCAGATATTTTCTACTTCAAATCCGGCACCGGCACCGACGAAATTGGCGACTTCCAGGATGGGATTGATAAAATCCGCATTACCCAGGGCGCCGACAGCTTCAACGACCTCTCGGTAGACCAGATCGGCAACGATGTGCTGATTACCTTCGACAACGTGGTAATACGCCTTTCAGACACCGACGACAGCGTCATTGACGCCAGCGACTTCCAATTCGTCTGAGCCACCATCGGCGGCGGGGCGGTGCACACTGCCCTGCCCCGAACTGAATGACAAATGTTGCGCGACACCACCTGATAGCTTTGCAATAACTGCGCAAAAGCGCTTGACCCCCTGGGCCCGGGTTCATAGTTTGCAATTCATGACTGAGCGGAGCGAACTTTTGGTACTCGTAGGACAGCGCATGGTGCGGTGACGGCCCCTGATCGTTCGCAGCCCCATGTGCAGCCCCCCACCGGGGGTTTTTTTGTGCCTAGAATCCAACCGAAATCCAAAAGCCCGCACACTCCGACTTTGAAAGGACCCAGCCCATGACCCGCCAGATGACCGGTGCACAGATCGTTGTGAAAGCGTTGAAGGACCAGGGCGTCGACACTGTCTTCGGCTACCCCGGTGGCGCTGTTCTCCCGATCTATGACGAAATCTTCCAGCAAACCGACATCCGCCATATCCTAGTGAGCCACGAACAGGGGGCGGCCCACGCCGCCGAAGGCTACGCGCGTGCCACTGGCAAGCCGGGCGTGGTGCTGGTAACGTCCGGTCCGGGCGCCACAAACGCGGTCACTGGCATGACCGACGCGCTGATGGATTCGATCCCGCTTGTGGTCCTTACGGGCCAGGTGCCGACATTTATGATCGGCAACGACGCCTTCCAAGAAGCCGACACCGTCGGCATCACGCGCCCCTGCACGAAACACAACTGGCTTGTCAAAGACACCGCCATCCTGGCCGAAACCATGCATACCGCCTTCCATGTGGCCACCAACGGCCGCCCGGGGCCGGTGCTTGTTGATATCCCGAAAGACGTGCAGTTTGCCTCAGCTGACTACGTGGCGCCCGCAAAGGCCAAAACCGGCCACTATCGGCCGCGCGTGAAAGGCGACCTTGACCAAATCACTGCCATGGTCGAACTGATCGAAACCGCTAAAAAGCCGGTGATTTATTCGGGCGGCGGAGTGATCAATTCTGGCCCGGCGGCGTCGATGCTGTTGCGCGAACTGGCCACGGCTACGGGCTTTCCGGTGACTTCGACGCTTATGGGGCTGGGCGCCTATCCCGCATCGGGTAAAAACTGGATCGGGATGCTGGGCATGCACGGCACCTATGAGGCCAACTGGACCATGCACGACTGTGACCTAATGCTTTGCATCGGCGCGCGGTTCGACGACCGCATCACTGGGCGAGTGGATGCCTTTTCGCCCAATTCGAAAAAGGTGCACATCGACATCGACCCGTCGTCGATCAACAAGGTGATCCACGTGGACGTGCCGATTATCGGCGACGTGGGCCATGTGCTGGAGGACGCGCTCAAGATCTGGAAATCCCGCGGCCGCAAGACGCAAAGCGCGGCACTGGAAAAGTGGTGGGCCGAGATTGACCGCTGGCGCGCGAAGGAATGCCTGAGCTACCGCAATTCCGATACGCTCATCAAACCGCAATACGCGCTTGAGCGGCTTGAGGCGCTGACCAAAACCCACAAGAACCGTTATGTCTGCACCGAGGTGGGACAGCACCAGATGTGGGCGGCCCAGTTCATGGGGTTTGAGGACCCCAACCGCTGGATGACCTCGGGCGGGCTCGGCACGATGGGCTATGGTTTTCCGGCCTCCATCGGTGTTCAGATCGCCCACCCGGACGCGCTGGTGATTAACGTCGCCGGGGAGGCGTCCTGGCTGATGAACATGCAAGAGCTGGGCACGGCCATCCAATACAGGACACCGGTTAAGCAGTTTATCCTGAACAACGAACGGCTGGGCATGGTGCGCCAATGGCAAGAACTGCTCCAAGGGGAGCGATACTCACACTCTTGGTCCGAGGCGCTGCCCGACTTTGTCAAACTGGCCGAAGCCTTCGGCGCAAAGGGCATCTTCTGCTCGGACCCGGCCGATCTTGACGACGCAATTATGGAGATGCTCGCCTACAACGGCCCCGTCGTCTTCGACTGCCTTGTGGAAAAGCACGAAAACTGTTTCCCGATGATCCCGTCAGGCAAGGCCCATAATGAGATGTTGCTGGGCGAGGCGGAAACCGAAGGCGCGATCGACGAAACCGGCGCGGTCATGGTGTGATCCGATGAGCGCGCTCAAGATCAAGCGGGGGACGTCGCGGCAGTCGGCTTACGATCTCAAATCCACCTACGGAGACGAAGTTGAAACGCACACGCTTGCCGTAATCGTCGACAACGAGGCCGGTGTGCTTGCGCGAGTGATCGGGCTCTTTTCCGGGCGCGGCTACAACATCGACAGCCTCACCGTCGCTGAGGTCGACCACGAAGGCCACCGGTCGCGCATCACCGTCGTGACCACCGGCACCCCCGCGGTGATCGAACAGATCAAGGCCCAACTTGACCGCATGGTCCCTGTCTATGAGGTCCATGACCTGACCGTCGAGGGCCCCAGCGTCGAACGGGAACTGGCGCTGATCAAGGTGCAGGGCAGCGGCGACAAACGCGTCGAGGCCCTGCGCACCTCTGAGGTGTTTCGCGCCCGGGTGGTCGACAGCACGCTGGAAAGTTTTGTGTTTGAGATCACCGGCGCACCGGAAAAAATTGACGCGTTCGTCGAAATGATGCGCCCGCTTGGGCTGGTTGATATCGCGCGCACCGGTGTCGCAGCGATCATGCGCGGTACTTAGTCCCCTGGTGGGAAAAGCACCTCGCCGATGAAAGGCAGATTGCGGTTCCGCTGAGCGTAGTCAATGCCGTAGCCCACCACAAAAGTGTCGGGGATCTCAAAGCCGGTCCAGGTGGCCTCCACATGCACCTCGCGCCGGGCGGGTTTGTCGAGAAGCGCGCACACCTCCAGCCGCCGGGGCCTGCGGCTGCGCAACAGCGCGACCACATGGGAGAGGGTGTGACCCGTGTCGACGATATCTTCCACCAAAAGCACATCGCGGCCTTCAATTTCGCTCCGCAAGTCTTTGAGAATGCGTACTTCGCGGCTGGACTGGGTGGCGTTTCCATAGCTCGACGCCTCCAGGAAATCGACCTCCACCGGCAGCGCCAGCTCACGGGCAAGATCGGCGATAAAGACAAAGCTGCCCCGCAGGAGCCCCACCACCACAAGCTTGTCGGTGTCGGCGAAGTGGATCGAGATTTCGCGCGCCAACGCTTCCACCCGGGCGGCGATGGATTTCGCCGATATCAGTTCCGCAATGGTATAGGCGCCGGGGTCCATGGGTGCGACCATGCCCCGCCGCGGCAACCTTGTCAGCCGAAAAGGCTGGAACGCCGTGGTCCGCCGCATTATTTGGCGCCCATGCCGACGCACTCCGAAACCCGATTTCTGCCCTACACGCCACAACAGATGTACGATCTAGTGGCCGATATCCACGCCTACCCGGAATTTTTGCCCTGGTGCGCCGCCGCGCGCATCCGAAGCCGCCGCCCGGTTAACGCAGGAGGCGAGGTGGTCGAGGCCGACCTGGTAATCCGCTTCCGGGTTTTCAGCGAACGCTTCGGCAGCCGCGTGACGCTGCGCCCGGACGAACACCGGGTGGACACCGAATACCTGGACGGGCCGTTCCGTTACTTGGTGAACTACTGGCATTTTGAACCCGCGGAGGGCGGCTCTACCCTGTCCTTCCACGTGGATTTTGAGTTTCGCAACGCCATGCTCCAGGCGGTCATCGGGGTCGTCTTCAACGAGGCCATGCAACGCATCGTGCGCGCCTTTGAACGACGGGCGGCGGCGCTTTATGGGGGCGCTGCGGTCAAGACGTGACGGCACGCGCCCCGCAGCGCGGACGCCCTGCCCTTGCTCTGCGCATCCGATTTCCGGTGACGCGCTGCGGCGCGCGGTCTAGGGTTTGCTTGTGACCTGGGAAGACCGCCGCCTTTGCTTGCTCTTTAAGACCCGCCACCCCATCGTGCAGGCGCCTATGGCCGGAGTCTCCACGCCGGCGATGGCCGCGGCGGCGGCGCAGGCGGGGGCGCTCGGCTCGCTCGGCTGCGCGTTTCACTCCGTTGCGGCGCTTGCCCGCGACGTGACTGCCGTACGCGCTGCGGTCCCAGATCACCGCGCGCTCAACCTCAATTTCTTCTGCCATGTTCCACCTGACCGGGACCCCGGACGCGAAGCCGCGGCCCAAGCGCGGCTTTCGCCCTGGCACAGTCACTTCGGCACTGACCCGGAGCCCTGCGCGCCCGATCCCGCGCCCTTCGGCGACAGGCACGCCGACGCCATCAAAACCCTGCGCCCAAGCGTCGTGTCTTTCCACTTTGGTTTGCCCAAACGCCCGCTTCTAGAGCGGGTGCGCGCCACGGGCGCGGTGATCCTGGCCAGCGCCACAACCGTCGCCGAAGCGCGCTGGCTGGAGGACCGCGGGGTCGACGCAATCATTGCCCAGGGGGCAGAGGCAGGCGGGCATTCCGGCTGGTTTTTGCCGCGCACGGGCGACACGGCCGGGCTCTTTGCGCTTCTGCCCCGGGTGGTGGACGCGGTTTCGGTGCCGGTCATTGCCGCCGGTGCCATCGGCGACGGGCGCGCGGTGGCGGCGGCACTGACGCTTGGCGCAGCCGGGGTGCAGGTGGGCACGGCACTGGTGGCCAGCCCCGAAAGCGCGGCTTCAACAGCCCATAAAGATCGGCTCTTGCGGGCTTCGGGGGATGACACCCTTGCTACGCGGGCCTTTTCAGGGCGCACCGCTCGCGGCCTAGCAAACGCCTACGCTCGCGAAACGGCAGGAGTGGACGACTGGCCTGATTTTCCGCTGATGAACGCAGCGACAGCGCCCTTGCGCCGGGCCAGCGCCGCCGATGGCACCGGCGAAGCGGCGGCGCTTTGGGCAGGTCAAGGGGCGGGTCTGACCACCGGCGATTCTACAGGCACAGTGATCGCGCGCCTTATCGGCCAAACCCAGGCCATCATGGACCCGGACGATTAGGCCGTCGGACCTAGCCGCCCGCCACAGACCAGACAAGTCCCGCAGCGATGGCAAACATTAATGCGCCAATGGCCACATCTAAGACCTGCCAGGTTCGCGCAGTGGTCATGACAGGCGCCAGGAACCGCGCGCCGTAGCCCAGCGAAAAGAAGAAAGTGAAACTGGCGCAGACCGCACCCGCGCCAAAGGCAAGCCGGGCAGTGCCCGCGTACTGGGTCGACACCGCCCCGATCAGCCCGAGCGTATCCAGATAGACATGGGGGTTCAGCCAGGTGAGCGCAGCCACCGTGGCCATCGCAGGACCCAGGGCCAGACCGCGGCCGGCAAGCTCCATCCCGTAACCGCCGCGCCAGGCGGCAAGTAGGCGGGTGACACCGTAGATTACCAGGAACGTCGCACCTGCAAGCGCCATCACATCGGGAAAGGCGGGCCAAATCGACACCACATACCCAAAGCCCGCGACCCCGGCAGCGATGAGCACCGCATCCGACATGGCGCAGAAAAAACAGACCGCAAAAACATGGCTCCCCGTAAGGCCCTGGCGCAGAACGAACGCGTTTTGCGCACCGATCGCCAGGATGAGCGAAAGCGCTGTCAGAAACCCGGTGGCAGTGGCTCCGATCACGGTTCGGCCGTGCCGTATTGATCGTAGAACAAGCTCACGATCCGGTGCGAACCGTCGCCGCCTGGCCCCGGGCGATTTCCTCCTTAGACGGGGGCATCACCAGACCCGCCGAGATAATCAGTTTCGCCGCGGCCTCCGTGTCCATATCAAGAAGCACCACATCCTTTCGCGGCACAAAAAGTAGAAAGCCGCTTGTTGGGTTGGGCGTCGTCGGCAGAAAGATCGACAGCATGTAGTCGTGGCCTGCCTTTTCGATGATCTCACCCCGGGTGCGGGTGGACACAAACGCGATGGCCCAGATGCCCCGGCGCGGGTACTCTACCAGGCAGGCCTTTTCAAAGCTGTTGTTCGACTGATTGAGGATCGTTTCAACGATCTGTTTGACGCCGTTATAGATCGTCCGGGCCACGGGAATGCGGTCAACGAAACCTTCCACCCAGCGGACAAGTTGGCGCCCAAAGATGCCCTTTGCGGCGTAGCCGATCAGTGAAGTAAAAAGCAAAAACACGATGACGCCGTAGCCGCGGACGCCGGTTTCGGGCTTGTAGGCCTGGGGCACCAGCGGCAGGACCGTGTCATCCACAAAGCCCACAAAAGCCCAAATCATCCAAATGGTGAGCGCCACTGGCAAAACGATCACAAGCCCGGTCAAGAAATTGCCTCGGATGCGGGCGATCAGGCTGGGGCGTTTTTTTGCGGCCATGGGCGGGTTCCTTTCAGCGCCGTGTAACTAGGGCCGCAGGGCGGCGCAAGGGCGCGGGCGTCGGGTGATAACCGGATCCCGAAGCGGCAGATTAGGGGGCAAAGCGGCCTCGGGACTATACCGTGGGGTTGGCCTGGGCGATCAGCGCCGTCGCCTGGGGCGCAAGCCCCGGCCAGGGGCCGCGTAAGAGCCGGGCGAAGACCTGGCGAAACCGCGGCGCCAGGGCCGCGGCGACGGTATCGGCTTCGCCCAGGCGGGCTACGGCTGGGCGATCACTTCGGCGTTTTGTCTGTTGCAGGCGCCCCATGCCCTTCGGGACCTAACGGTGCACCCCTGTCCGGGGTCCGAGCCGCGGTCGTTTCACCTGCTGCACGGTAAACTCGTCCTCTTGGTTCTTCTCAAACGGATCTTTGTTGGTCGCCGAGTCTTTG
>JBCCMR010000113.1:0-9375 GCA_039026255.1 Pseudomonadota bacterium | reverse complement strand
GGCGTAGGTGCCGCCGGCGTTGACCACGTGTTCGCAGGTGATCGTGCCCTGGTCGGTGGTGACGTGCCAGGCGCCCGTGGGCAGCCGCTTGATGTCGGTGGCGCGGCAATGACTAATGATACGCCCGCCCTTCTGGGGGGCGCCGGCGGCCATGGCCATGGTTACGTTGGTCGGGTCCACATGGCCGTCATCGGGGGTGTGGAGCGCGCCCAGCACCCCGTCCAGGTTATAGAAGGGGTGCAGTTCGCGGATCCTGTCTGGCCCCACCAGTTCGATGCGGAACCCAAGCGCGCGGCCCACCGAAAGCGTATGCCGGAGCCAGTCCATTTCGTCTTCGGTATAGGCCAGCCGGAAGGACCCGCAGCCGTGCCAGGTCACCGGTTGCCCGGTTTCCGCTTCCAACCCGCCCGCGTAGAGGCCGATATTGTAGTCCACACATTTGCCCAGGCTGAAGCTGGATGTGGAGTGGGTGATCTGCCCCGCCGCGTGCCAGGTGCTGCCCGAGGTCAGCTCGCCCTTCTCCAAAAGGACGGTGTCGGGGCCCCAGCCCTCGTGGCCAAGGTGGTAGGCCAGACCCACCCCCATAATGCCGCCGCCTACGATCACCACCCGCGCCTGGGTGGGAAATGCGTTTGTCATGGTCGGTCCCTCGCGCCGGTGCCGCAGATGATTTTCACTCGACACGCTAAGCAAACAAAAATACCGTCGTCAATTATGAATGGGACAAACGTATCAATCACGATCCTGGAGCGGCTCGCCGGAGAGCTGGACGCGCTGACCCCCGAGGCCCGCAAGGCGGCGACCTATGTGCTGGAGAACCCGCGCGATGTGGGCGTATCGACCGTGCGCGAAATGGCCCAGGCCGCGCAGGTCAAACCCAACACGCTAGTGCGCATGGCGCGTCAGGTGGGCTTTGACGGGTACGAGGACTTTCGCGCCCCCTTCCGCGAAGCCATCCGCCGCGGGGCGGCGGATTTTCCGGATCGGGCGCGGTGGCTCCAGGACATTCGCAAATCGGGCGACCTAGGCGCGCTCTACGCCGATATGGTCCAGGGGGCGCTGCGCAATATCGAAGAAACCTTCGCCGGCATCGCCGCCGATGACCTCAAAGCCGCCGCCGATCTGATCTGGACGTCGCGCAACGTCTTTGTCCTGGGCGTGGGGGTCATGAACGCAAATGCCCGCAACTTCACCTATCTGGCGTCCACGGGGATGGTGCGGTTTTACGCGATCCCGCGGGCGGGCTCGAACGCGGTGGATGATCTGGCCTGGGCAGACGGTCAGGATGTGCTTATCGCTATGACCTGCAAACCCTATCGCGCCGAGGTGGTCGAAGCGGTCGCGCAGGCGGCTAACCAGGGGATGCGGGTGATTGCCATTTCCGACAGTCCTGCCAGCCCGATCCTACGCCAGGCGAACCATAGCTTTGTCATCGCCAGCGACACGCCGCAGTTTTTTCCGTCGTCCGTAGGAATGGTGGCGCTTTTAGAAACGCTTTTGTCGTTTGTTATCGCGGTTTCCAGCGACGAAGTCGTAGGACGGGTGGAAACGTTCCACGCCCGGCGCCACCGGCTCCGACTTTACCACAGGGAAGGCTGATGACCGACGTAATCCGATCCCTTGCCGCTCGCTACTATGTGGACCCCCAGGTTTTTGAGATCGAGCAGGCTGGCCTGTTGGCCCGCACCTGGCAGTTCGGTTGCCACGGGTCGGCCCTGAAACGGGCAGGGGACTATGTGACGTTTTCGGTGGCGGGTGAAAGCCTTTTCGCGGCGCGGGGTCGCGACGGCCAGGTGCGCGTATTCTACAACGTTTGCCAGCACCGGGGCCACCAGTTGGTGGACGGGTGCGGGTCCAAACGCACGCTTGTGTGCCCCTACCACGCTTGGGCCTATGACCTGGAAGGCCGGCTTCGCGCTGGGCCCAACATCGGCGCCGTGGATGGCTTTGATAAAAGCGACGTGCGCCTGACCCAAGTCCGGTCGGAGGAGTTTTTGGGGTTCGTTTTCGTCAACCTTGACCCCGAGGCGGCGCCTATGGAGGATTGGTTCCCCAACGCCCGCGCCGAGCTAGAAGAATGGGTCCCCCACTGGGGTGATCTGGCGCCGCTCGAGTGGGTGGAGATCCCAGAGGCATGCAACTGGAAAGTGTCGGTCGAGAATTACTCCGAATGTTACCACTGCACGATCAATCATGCGACCTTTGCCCGGGGCGTGGTGAAGCCCGAAACCTACGATATCCAACCCCAGGGCAGGTGCCTGCGCCACACAACCGAGTGCCAGAGCCTGGATCAGATGACCTATGATATTCGCTCGGGCTTTGAGCACTTTGACGAATACTCAAGCTGGTTTCTGTGGCCAATGTTTTCGTTTCAGGTCTACCCAGGCAACGTGCTCAATACTTACCACTGGCGCGCGGTGGACGCCAATCACGTGGTGGTCTGGCGCGGGTGGTATTCGGTCG
This sequence comes from Pseudomonadota bacterium, assembly GCA_039026255.1. GTDB lineage: Bacteria > Pseudomonadota > Alphaproteobacteria > Rhodobacterales > Rhodobacteraceae > Amylibacter. The sequence continues at coordinate 6,912 of JBCCMR010000113.1, read as the reverse complement.
GCGGGCAAGAGGACCCGCGCATCCGCAAACTGGCGGTGCAGGACCGGGAAACGACCGTCGAGGAAGATATACACCTGGTCGAATCCGTGCAGCGGGGTCTGTCTTCGCGCGGATACCGCCCCGGACCGCTGGTGGTTGACCCCAAAGGCGGGGTGAATTCAGAGCATCCGGTCATGCACCTGCAGGCATGGATGCGAGAGGCCGTGGACGGCTGACCACGCGAAGGAGGCTAAAGCCATGACAACGCTCCGGGACGGACAGAACTATATCGACGGGGCCTGGGTGCCCGGCGGCGCGGGCACCATCGAGGTGGTCAACCCCGGCACCGGGGAGCCCCTGGCAGCCCACGCCTTGGCAGACGCCGCCGATGTGGACCGCGCCGTGACTGCGGCGGCGCGGGTGCACCGGTCCGGTGTGCTCAGCGATCTGCGCCCGGTGGAGCGGGGGCGCATGGTGCAGGCCATGGGGCGCTACCTTCTCGACAACCGGGACGCCATCGCCCGGGTGATTACGCTCGAACAGGGCAAACCGCTTTGGGAGGCGCAGATCGAGGTGGCGGGCGCCGCACGCTATTTCGAATACTACGGCAACCAGGCAGAGACGGTTGAAGGTCGCTCCATTCCCCTGGGGCGCGGGTATTTCGACTTTACCCAGCACGAGCCGTTCGGCGTCTCGGCGCAGATAATTCCTTGGAACTATCCGGTGGAAATGACCGCCCGGTCGCTTTCCGCAGCGCTAGCTACTGGCAACACCTGCGTCATTAAAACGCCAGAACTGACGCCTTTGAGCAACGCTTGTTTTGCCCGCGCTGCCGAAGCGGTTGGCCTACCGCCTGGGGCGGTCAATATCCTGTGTGGTTTGGGGCACGGGGCGGGTGCGGCGCTCAGCGCGCATCGGGGCGTCAACCAGATCGTCTTTACCGGTTCAGTCCCCACCGGCATCGCCATCGCCACAGCAGCGGCGCAAAACGTGGTGCCTTGTGTCTTGGAACTCGGTGGGAAGTCGGCGGCGATTGTGCACCGGGACGCTGACCTCGACGCTTTTGAAAACGACGTGCGCTGGGGTATCTATTTTAATTCTGGTCAGGTCTGCTCGGCCATGAGCCGGGTCATCGTGCATGAAAGCGTGCATGATGAACTGGTGGATCGCGTGATCGGAGTGGCGCAGTCGCTGACCTTGGGCCCCGGTATCGACCAGCCGGATTTCGGGGCCACCATGGGTGCAATGGTATCGGACGCCCAGCGGGACCGCGCGTTGGCCATGGTGGGCGCTGCCGAAGCCGCAGGCGCCCACATCGCCACGGGTGGGCGTAAACCTAACATCCCTGGCGCTTTCTTAGAGCCCACGGTCCTAACAGGGGTGACACCCGATATGACCATCGCCCAGGACGAGGTCTTTGGCCCGGTGCTGTCGGTCCTAAAGTTCAGCTCTGACAGCGAGGCGATCGAGATCGCCAACGGCACACCCTATGGCTTGGTGGGCGGGGTGTTCACCCGCGACCTTGACCGCGCCAACGCGGCCGCGCGCCATATCCGTGCGGGGCAGGTGTTTGTGAACGAATGGTTTGCGGGCGGGGTGGAGACACCCTTCGGCGGCTACGGTCAGTCCGGCTACGGGCGCGAAAAGGGGCGCGAAGCGCTTTGGAACTATGTGCAAACAAAAAACGTGGCCATTCGTCTGGGGGGCTAAGAGTGAACACCTAGCCGGGTGATGCACTGGTTGCCCGGACGCAATTCCGCCCCATCCTCGCTGCAAAGTGTGGCCTCAGGAGGTGGACCATGGACCCGACAACGCCAAAGACTGGTGCTTTGACACCCCCAGTAGGCCGCGAACCCGCGCGTGACGTTGTCGATGATCCGTTTGCCCACCACCCGGAACTAAGGTCCCGCATCGCCGATGCCGAGACATCGTTTTTTCGCGACTTTCAGCTTGAAACCGCTATCGACAAACACCCGGAGCTCGCGGCGCTTGGTCCATGGGCCTATTCCGACAACGACCGGGAGGCCCTGCGCCGCAAGGCGCTCGACGGCCATGAAGGGGACCTTTGGATTTTCGCTTACGGGTCACTCATCTGGGACCCGGCGCTCCGGTTTGTAGAGGTCCGCCGTGCCTTTCTGCCAGGATATGCCCGCCGTCTGATCCTGGTGGACACCAAAGGCGCCCGGGGATCAGAGGACGCTCCCGGGCTTTTTGCTGCCCTATCTCGTGGGGACGGATGCGAAGGCGTGGCGTTCCGTATTGCTGAAGCCGATGTTGACCATGAAACGGACATCCTTTTCCGGCGCGAAATGGTGGGCCCCGGCTATCTGGCGCGGCGTCTGGCGCTTACCGTCGGCGATGCCCCGGCCATGGCGCTGACCTTTCTGGCGGACCCGGAGTGCGAAGACGTGGTGCCCGACCTCGCCCGGGCCGATCAGGTGGATTACCTGGCCTGCGGCACGGGTTTTTTGGGATCAAGCTATGATTACTTGGCCAACCTTGTGTCCCACCTGGCAGAACTTGGTATCGATGACCGCCACTGCACTGCGCTTTTGGCTGAGGTTGACCAGCACCGCGCCGCCCTGGAAAAGCACCGCCCATGAAAGCCCCGATTCCTTTTTTCGACGGCCACAACGACTTTCTGCTGCGTCTGATGAAGGCGGATGTCCCGCGCGAAGATATGTGGCTTGGTCCGCGCGAAGGTGGGCACCTTGACCTGGCGCGCATGCGTGAGGCGGGCTTTACCGGTGGGCTATTTGCGATCTTCGTGCCGCCCCGGTCGAAGAGCAAACCGCCCGATTTCGCCAAGATGATGAAAAGGCCCCCCTATCAAGTGCCGGCTTCATCGTTGATGACCCACGGGGAGGCGCAGCCTGATGCCTTGACCATGGCCGGTCTCCTCCACTGGATGGCGCGGGCCGCGCCGGACGAGTTCACAGTGGCCACAAGCGCCGCCGAGGTTCGTGCGACCATAAGGGCCGGGCGTATTGCCGGGGTGATGCACCTGGAAGGTGCCGAACCAATTGGTCCTGACCTCGACGCGCTCCACCTCTTTTATCGCATGGGGCTGCGGTCGCTCGGCCCAGTTTGGAGTCGCGAAACTATTTTTGGCCACGGGGTGCCGATGGCCTTTCCGGGGACGCCTGACACCGGCCCGGGCCTGACAGAAAAGGGCAAAGATTTGGTGCGGCTCTGCGATGAGTTGGGCATCCTGATTGACCTCTCGCACCTGAACGAAAAGGGTTTTGACGACGTCGCGGCGGTGTCTGAGGCGCCGCTCGTCGCCACCCATTCGAACGTCCATGCATTGTGCGCCAGCCCGCGCAACCTGACTGACCGGCAACTGGCGATGATCAGTGAACGCGACGGGCTGGTTGGGCTGAACTTTGCCACGTTTTACCTGAACCAAAATGGCAGCGCTGATCGAGCTACAGAATGGGAGGTGCTGTTGCGACACCTGGATTATTTGCTTGAGGCGCTGGGCGAAGACAACGTGGGGCTGGGATCTGACTTTGACGGCTGTCCGCTGCCCGCGCGCATGGGCGACGTGCGCGGGGTGCCCCTGCTCTTTGAGGCGATGGCCGCACACGGCTACGGCGATGAGCTGATTGCCAAGATCGCCCGGGAAAACTGGCTCGCGTGCTTGGGGCGGTGTCTTCGGGGTTAGGCCTGGGGTAGGGCGCCATAGTTGTGGCACCAGACATCGCGGCGGGCGCTTTGGTAAATACCAGCTTAGTCATGGCGTATAGGATGGTTGCGGTGCCGCCTATGTGCGGCGTGCCAGGCTTGGCTTAACCGTCTTACCACTGGACGCAAAATCCGCGAACGGGCCAAAGCTGGTCATAGAAAAGCCAGTGCAAAACACATTTGATGCATCGGTTTTGCTTGCATCCCCGCGCAAAACCCTTGCTATTCGGGCGCTTAGTTCGCACGTGGTCGGGCTCTAATCCCGCGGCGGTCCCCCAATGTCTGGCCTAGCCCTCGACCTTTGCCAAAAGTGCGGCGTTGCCGCCCGCGGCGGTGGTGTCGATGCAGGTGTGGCGTTCTCGCGTGGCATGCTCGGCTAAGTCCCCCTGGGTCACCAGGGGGACAATTGCCCCCGGTCGTGCCGCCAGCGCCCGCCGGGCAGCGCGGCAATCAATGGGGTCTGACCACAATGCGACCAGGTCGATACCGTCGAGATGCGTCAGCGCTTTACGCGGGAGCCAGCCTTCAATCGCCCCGGTCCCCGTAGCGCGCGGGCAGACAATAAGCGCGGCGCATTCGCGGGCTCGGGCAATGCGCGCCTGCTCTGCCGCCTGCGCCGCCGTTGGACCAAGGCAAAGCACTGTTCCGCGCCCATAGGTTGCAAGCTGGTTTGACTCGCCCGTGGGGCCGGGCAGCGTTGTCTGATCAATGCGCGGGCGCCGGGGCGCAGCCATGGTGGTCAACGCCGCCTCTACCAGAGTGATGTCCACCGAGGCACCGGACACAGCATCCGTTCCCGGGGCCTCTGGCGGTAGGGCAAATCGGGTCAGGTAGTGAGGTCCGCCGGCCTTTGGTCCTGTGCCGGAAAGGCCTTCCCCCCCGAAAGGCTGGCTGCCCACAACGGCGCCGATTTGGTTGCGGTTCACATAGATATTTCCGGCGTTCAGACGCGCGGTTACCTGATCCACTCGGTCGTCAATGCGAGAGTGCATGCCGAAAGTCAGTCCGTAGCCTGTGGCATTGATCGCATCCACAACCTGGTCCAGGTCTTCGGCCTGGTAGGTGGCCACATGGAGCACGGGGCCAAAGACCTCTTCTTTGAGGTCCGCTATGCCCCTTACCCGGATCACCGCGGGCGCCACGAAGTGTCCGCCGTCGGGACAGTGCAGTTCCTTAAGGAGCCGCCCCTCGCCCCGGGCAGCGTCCAAATGGCTGCGGACGCGATCTGCGGCGGCGGCGTCGATGGTTGGACCTACATCGGTGTCGAGGTCCCAAGGATCTCCCAGGGTCAGTTCATCCATGGCGCCGAAAAGCATTTTGAGGAACGGGCGCTCAACGTCCTTTTGCAAGTACAGCATTCGCGCCGCGGAGCATCGTTGACCGGCTGACTGGAAAGACGACGCAACGATATCGCGGATGGCCTGTTCAGGTAGTGCGGTCGAGTCGACCACCATTGCGTTCAGACCACCGGTTTCCGCGATCAACGGTGCATCTGGCTGAGCGTGGGCGGCCATAGTGCGGTTGATCACTTGGGCCGTGGCGGTAGAGCCAGTAAATGCCATCCCCGCCAATAATGGCAGGGATGCGATAGCGCGCCCGACTTCGGTGCCCGTCCCCGGTAGGATCATAAGTGTCGCGGGCGGCACGCCTGCCTTGTGCAGCAGTTCGACAGCCCGTTGTGCCACTAGGGGCGTGGTCTCGGCAGGTTTCGCCAGGACCGCGTTCCCGGCGGCTAGGGCGGCGCTGACCTGGCCGGTGAAGATGGCAAGCGGGAAATTCCACGGCGAGATGCAGCCGAATATACCCCGGGGTGCGGGGGCCGTTCGTTCTGCTTCGGCGGCGTAGTAGCGCAGGAAATCCACCGCCTCGCGCAGTTCGGCCACGGCGTCCTGGGCGGTTTTGCCTGCCTCCCGGTGCAAAAGGGCGCAAAGTTCGCCCGCGTGTGCTTCGTAAAGGTCGCTTGCCCGGCGCAAAGTGGCGCAACGGGCGTTTGGGGCGGCGTCCCAGGTCTGTGCTTGGGCTGCGGCTTCGTGCACATCCGCGCCGGTGCGAAACCGCACCCGGCCCACCACATCCCTGGGGCGCGTGGGATTGGTCACAGCAACGGTATCCGGCGCATCCCCGGCGAAATCCCAGAGAGCTTCACAAAATGGGCCCCTGCGGGCGTCATATTCCGTGCGGGTATCCGGGTCGTGTAGATCCCACCCGCGGGAGTTTATCCGCCCAGGGAAGAGTTCTTCAGCCGGGCGCACCGGGCTATTTTCAAGCTGTGCTAAGCGGTCCCAAGGGTCTGCGGCCACGTCTTCGGCAGGCACTTCTGGGTCAAGAATTTGGTTCACGAAGCTGCTGTTTGCGCCGTTCTCCAAAAGCCGCCTAACGAGATAAGCTAGCAGGTCCCGGTGTGCGCCTACCGGTGCATAGATGCGGCACCGGGCACCACTGTCGCGCACCAGCATATCGTGCAGCCCCTCGCCCATGCCGTGAAGGCGCTGAAACTCGTAGGTTGCGGGGTCGGCGCCGATGGCTTGGATAGCGGCCACCGAATGGGCGTTGTGGGTGGCAAACTGGGGGTAGATGCGGTCGCGCAGGTCCAATAGCTTCCCGGCGCAGCAAAGGAAGGCCACGTCGGTCGCGGCTTTTCTGGTGAACACCGGATAGCCAGGCAGACCTTCCACCTGGTTGCGCTTGATTTCCGTGTCCCAGTAGGCGCCTTTCACCAACCGCACCATGATGTGCCGGTCTAGGGCGCTGGCCAGGGCATAAAGCCAGTCTATCACTGCCGCGCAACGCTTACCGAAGGCTTGCACAACCACGCCAAACCCGTCCCAACCGGCCAGTTCTGGATCGCGCAGCAAGTCTTCGATGACGTCAAGTGACAGGTCCAGCCGGTCTGCCTCCTCTGCGTCGATGTTAAGCCCGATATTGGCCGCACGAGCCTGCCGCGTCAGGAGCCGCGCCCGGGCGGTGAGTTCCCGCATCACCCGGCCGCGCTGGGGTGTTTCGTAGCGCGGATGAAGCGCAGAAAGCTTGATCGAAATTCCTGGATTGAGCCGTGGATCGTTGTTTACCGCAAAGGGCGCCAGCTTAGCGATGGCGTCCGCGTAGGACTGATAGAATTCGTCGGCGTCGGCGGCGGTGAGCGCCGCCTCACCCAGCATATCGTACGAGTAGGTAAAGCCGTCTTGCACCTTGGCCTGGGCGCGCCGGGTGGCATCGGAGATGGTTTCCCCAAGCACAAACTGCTGG
>JBCCMR010000112.1:0-9390 GCA_039026255.1 Pseudomonadota bacterium | reverse complement strand
CCGCGCGATGATTTCCGTGTGGGTTCCAACGACGTAAAGTTGGGCGAAATAGACGGGGCAGAGGTCTATATTTCCGGGTCACAGTTCGAGGTTTGGAAGCATACGCAGTTGATCCTAGACGTGGTGCCCGGGCGCGGCGGTATGTTTAGCCTCGACAACGGACGCGAACGGCGGTTTCTTACGCGGTCCCGTGTGTTGAGCGAAGCAGAACAGGCCGCGCTCGACACCTAAGTCGCGCCCGAACGGGCGGCGGTTTGCCGCGCGTTCAAAAGGTCGAGCTGCGCTATTTAATAGGCATGGCGACAAGTACCGAAAAACTCGAAAAAACGACCGATCCGGCGCAAGATCTAACCATTTACTACGACGGGTCCTGTCCGGTCTGTACGATCGAAATTAGCCATTACAGGCGCCAGATCGGGGCCGACCGGCTGAATTTCGTAGATGTGTCTCGGGCCGACGACGGCAGCCTGGGCGACGGGCTTGACCGTCGAACCGCTATGGCCCGGTTTCACGTGCGCAGGGCTGATGGAACTCTGCTGAGCGGGGCGCAAGGCTTTGCCGAGATATGGGATCGGCTGCCAAGCTGGCGTTGGGCCGCGCGTCTGGGGCGTTTGCCCGGGGTGCTTGCGCTGGGAGAATTGCTTTACCGGGCGTTCCTTCCTATTCGCCCGACCCTGTCGCGGCTTGCCGCGCGGGCTGGGTTGCAGCCCGAAACCGCACGCCAAGACAGCGCCGGGACCCGGCCCAGCGACGCATGAGCGCCACTGACACCACGCCGATGGAACGCCTTCGCGTGCTGGTGCTTGGTGCACTGGCGCCGCCCCCGGGTCGCGGGCGAATCGCGCTCGCGTTGGCGTTTGGGGTAGTGGTGCATTCGGTTTTTGGCATCGCGATCCTGACAATGATCGCTGCCATGTACTTTGGCATGGCTGAAAGCTTTGGGCAGGTGTCCTGGCCCTGGGCCGGGGCTGTCAACGCCATGCTTTTGATCCAGTTCCCGCTGGTGCATTCGCTTCTTTTGACTGGCCCTGGCGGGCGCCTGTTAAGGCGCATAGTGCCCGGGCGTCACGGGCAGACCTTGGCCACGTCAACCTACGCAATTGTGGCGTCTATCCAGCTTCTACTGCTCTTTGGCCTTTGGACGCCAAGCGGGGTCGTCTGGTGGGAAGCGCAAGGCGCGGCCGCCTGGATTATGACCGGGCTTTACGCGCTGGCCTGGGTGATCTTGGTGAAGGCCATCTTTGATGCAGGGGTGGAACTGCAATCGGGGGCTCTCGGATGGATGTCGCTCCTGCAGGACATTGCCCCGCGATTTCCTGACATGCCCACAACGGGGCTTTTTCGACTGCTACGCCAACCCATCTACGTCGCTTTTGCCCTGACGCTTTGGACGGTGCCCACCTGGACCCCGGATCAGTTGGCTGTGGCAGTGGCGCTGACTGCTTACTGTCTTCTGGCGCCGATACTCAAAGAACGTCGGCTTCAGAGCCGCTACGGCGAACGTTTTCGCGCTTACCGGGAGCGCGTGCCCTATGCTGTGCCGGACCTTAGACGTCTCTTGGGCGAACACCGCGATGGCTGATGTGATGCGCAACGACCTGACGATCTATGACGCGGTCGCGGACCAGTGGTGGTCAGATGACGTACGCTGGGTGCGCACACTTAAGAACTTGGTGCCTGGACGGCTAAAATGGTTTGACCGTCAGGTGGATTGGGCCGGGCGCGATGTGCTCGATCTGGGTTGCGCGGGCGGGTTTATGGCTGAGGCCATGGCAGACCGAGGTGCGCGGGTCACCGGCATTGATCCGGCAGCCCGGGCGATTGCAGCGGCCCAGGTCCATGCGGCCCAGGGCGGTCGCGACATCCGATATGACGTAGGTGTGGGCGAGGCGCTACCTTACGGCGACGCAAGCTTTGATCGGGTGGTCTGTGTGGACGTGCTCGAACACGTGGCCGACCTGGACCAGGTGCTGCGTGAGGTGGCGCGGGTGCTGCGCCCGGGCGGTGTGTTTCTCTATGACACGATTAACCGCAACCTGATTGCCCGCCTGGCAGCGGTGACCATGGCCGAGGACGTGCTGCGGCTGTTGCCCAAGGGCACCCACGATCCGGCGATGTTCATCAAGCCCGGGGAACTGACTGCTGCCATGGGCCGTGCTGGGCTTGCCCCGGGGCCGATGACGGGGCTTGGGCCGCGGGGGATCAACCGGCGCGGGGACCTCACCTTCGGGCCCTTGCCGATGCGGCTGGTGATCTACATGGGGATGGCGACGAAACCGAACGGGAGCTAAGCGATGGACGCGATTACGCTTTTGGTTGTGGCGCTCCTCTTCGGGGGGATGGTGCTCTATTCCTTCGGCTTTGCGCCGTTTCTTTTTTCTGCCCTGCCTGCTGACACGGCCGGGCCGGTGATCCGCCGGGCGTTTCCGCATTTCTACCTGTTTGTGCTGACTACATCGACCGTGGGCGCGGCGGTGGCTCTGGCTGGGGATGCGGTGGCGGCGGCGGTGCTGGGGCTGATTGCGATCACCACGGTTTACGCCCGCCAGGTACTGATGCCCGCGATCAACCGGGCCACGGACAGTGGTGAAAAGCGGCGCTTTGCGGCGCTGCACGGGGCGTCCGTGGTGATCACGCTGATCCACATTGCCGCGGCGGGGTATTTGATCGTGCGCCTGGGTGCGTAACCGGGTTCGGTCTGCGGCCCCTGCGCCAGGGTGGCACGGCCGGGTTTTTGAGTATTTGGACAGAGAAGAAGGGGCGGGTTCCGGTCCCCAGCGCGGTCCGGGTTCATAGGAGCCAAGCGCGGGCGACGCTCGCCTTTGCCACCTTCTCTTCGAGCGCGTCGCGACCTGAGCGGGCAATGGCCGGAAGTGGGCGCACATTTTGGCGGGCGTCATCGAGGGCTTTGCGGCACCACCGCGCCGGGTCACGCGGTGAGCCCTTTCCCCTCGGGGCGTTTTGGCGGCGCCCGGGGGTTAAAAGCCAAAGCAGCCGCTCTTCGTCCAAAGTCAAAAGTGCGCTGCGTCCGGCTAGGCCCGGTTGGCGGCTGTCCATGGCCTCAAAAAGCGCAAACGCTGCGCTTAGGGCCGGGTGAATGCTGTCATGGGCGAGGGCGTGGGCAATGGCCCGTTCGGCTGTGACTTTTGCTTGCCCGCTTTCGCGCCAGGCGCGGTAGACGCTAACGAGAAGGCTTTCATCTTCGGTGAGGTCGGCAAACCCGAGGTTCTGCGCCATGGCATGCTCCCGCTTTTAGGGGTTGGGAGCTGGGTTGCGGGCGCGACCGGGCAGGGAGTTTGTGCGCCCCTGGTCCAAAAAGGACAAGGGGCTCCGGTTAATTTGACAAGGCGCGCTGGCCTGGGGTGCGCCGGTTATTCTGCCGCGATAGGCAATTTTTCATCGAGAAGCGCGGCCCGATAAGCGCAGCTCGCCTCAAAAAGCCCATCTTTTGTGCCGCAGTCGTGGCGTGCCCAACGGATCGGGAAGGCATGGATGCCGCCGAGGGCGTCAATTGCGTCGGTCAGTTGTATTTCGCCGCCTGCGCCTGGCGTGGGGGCGGCCAGCGCTTAAAAGATGTCCGGCGAAAGCACATAGCGGCCAATGGCGGCAAGGCGCGAAGGCGCCACCGCGGGGTCAGGCTTTTCCACCAACCCCGTCGCGGGGATCGTGTCACCATGGGGCGCCTTGGCAGCAAAGATGCCGTAGCGCGACACCTGGTTAATTGGCACTTCCATCCCCGCGATCAGGGACTTGGCGCCGCTTTGCCCGTATGCGTCAGCCATGGCCGCGAGGCACCCGGGGTTCAAAATCAGGTCGTCGGGCAGGATCACCCCGACGGGGCCTTGACCCACGTAGGGGGCGGCACACGCCACCGCGTGGCCCAGGCCAAGGGGCGCTTCCTGGTAGGTAAAGATTACTTGCACATCGCTGGACGCCCCGGTGCTCATTAGGTCCGCAAGCGGGCCTGTTTTACCCTTGGCGTCCAAATCCGCTTCAAGTTCGGCGTCCCGGGACATGTAAGCTTCGAGAGCGGGCTTTGATCGGTGGGACACAAAGACCAAGCGTCGGGCCCCGGCCGCGAGGGCCTCATCAACGGCAAATTGCAGAAGGGGGGTGTCATAAACTGGTAGCAATTCCTTTGGGACCGCCTTGGTCGCCGGGAGCATGCGCGTCCCTTGGCCCGCCACCGGGAAAATCACTGTGTCTAATTGCATGGTCTTGTCCTTCTGCTGCACCGCGGCATAATTCGGGTATCTAAAGCTCCGCCGGGCAAAAGAGGGTGCGACAAATTCACTTGTCTCGGGTTCGGCGGATTCCAGCCAGTCGTGACGACAGGCATGCTTTGGACTTGGCGGGCTTGATCAAGTAGCCGTTGTGGCGCAGGATCCTGGCATCCAGGCGGCGTGTGTTTTCGCGCCTGAACCTGGCGTTTTTTGGCCAATTAAAGACCAATCACTTGCGAAGGAGACCGGGCTATGGGCTGCAAGATCACCGTTTCTACCCCAAAGGTGACCACCTACACTGTGGCGGGCGACACTCTCAAGGCGGTGTGGGCCAACGTCGAAAAGAAGGGCCCGAAGGATCCCCACGACAACAAAAAGGTGGCGGCCCTGACCGAAAGCAAAATCACCATTTCAGACAAATGGGATGCGGAATTACGCGGTGGGAAATCCCTTACATCGGGCCAACATGAGCATCTGGTGGGTATCAAAAACATGACCATCACAGTCACGGGGTCGATAAAGGTGCCTAAGCTGGGGTCCAACAAGCTGTCGAAAGCGGCCAAAAAGGAGTGGGAGCGGTTCTCAAAAAAGCTTCTTGAGCACGAAAAAGAGCATATCACCGTGACCGAGAAGGTGGCCAATGACCTGGCGAAAGAGATCATGGCGCTGGTGGGTACAGGCCAGGGAGCCAACGCGAAAGATGCTTTCAAGGCGGGCCGGTTGGATTTCGTCAAAAAGTACCAGAAGGCGTTCAGTGGCAAGTTGATCGAAGCGCGGATCGCCAAGGCGTCGGTGGCGCTAGACAAACATTCAAAACACGGGGCAAAGCACGGGGCCGTGCTCAATTTAGATGTGACGTAGGCCCTCGCAGGACGAGCATTTCGTATTCGCACTTTGTCGGTCTGTTCAGGTTTGGCGATTGATTTCGAAGCGCGCGCAGGTTTCGCCGTAAGCTTTGAGTGTGCCCAGGTCTCGTAAACCGCCTTTCCGAAGCACATTCTGGGACGCGGCGTTTTCTGCGTCTGTGGTGGCTAGGGTGCGGGGCAAAGGCGTCTTTTCAAACGCAAAACGCAACAACCTTTCGCAAGCCTATGTGGCAAAGCCTTTGCCCCAGGCATCGGGCCCTAAAAGGTAGCGGACTTCGATCTCTGCGTGTGAGTATGCGTCCGGGACTACAGTGTCGAAATCGGTTTTGTTTTCGGTGACTGGCAGGGGAAAAGCACCGCAGGGCGCACCTTTTCGCCCGTATCGCGGCAGGTCTGGGTCCAGACACCGAGGCGTCCGCCCGCCCCGAGCCGGGTTTGGCGCCCGAAATCGGCGGCCGGTTCTTCCAGGGTGCACAGATCGCAGATGTAGCGGGTCACCCAGGGGGCCGTAACTAGGCGTGTCGCTAAAGTCAGGTCTTCTGGGCTCAGAGGTCGCAGGGCAATCCCGGGTGTGACAAGCACCAGGTCGGTGGTGCCAAAGGCGTACTCCTGGCGCTTACGCGTCCCAGCGACTGTGTCAAACAATCGCCTCAGACAGGGCCTTGGCCGCTTTTCTTCCGCTTTTGTAGGCGCCGCTAATCAGCGCGTGGTGCGGCACCCCCATAGCTTCGCCCGCAAAAAAGATCCGATCACCGAGGGGCCGCATGAGATCGGCGCGGGCCGCAAACCGACCCGGTCGTGCAGAGCCGTAAGCGCCCATCGTCAGCGGATTCGTGGCCCAGTCGGACATGATGCCTTTGACAAAGTGTTTGCGGGCATCGCTGCCCACAAGGTTCACCAGTTCGCTCAGGGCAAAGTCGACGGCCGCTTCCGGACCCGCCCGGGACAGGTCCCAACCTAACGCGCCGCCCACAAAGCCCACAGAGTAGTCATAGCCGAAAGGCCAGGACACGAAATAGCATGCCCGTGCGGGCATGGTGGGAGGCACGGCATAGTCCACCCAACCGTTTGACGATAGGCCCAGTTTTGTGCCTTTGAATTGGAGCGGGACTTTCACCAAAAGACCCATCGGCACGTCATCGAAGGCCTGGGCCTTCCAGGCGGGAAGCGCCGGTGTAAAACGGATAGCGCCCGAATTGATTACCCCGGTCGAGACCGTCACAAGAGCCGCCCGGGCCTTGAGAGTGCCCCGCGTGGTTTCAACACTCACCCCTTGGCCCGACCAATCGATGGCGGTCACTGCGGTGTTGAGCATCACCGGTAGGTCGCGCCATTGGTGGGCGACGACGGCGCCCAGACCCTCGCGCACCAAATACTGCGGGTGGCTTTCAACACTTTCCCAGTAGTCCAGTGTCGAGAGATCCGCGAAATCGACGCCGTGGTCCATGGGTCCAGTCCAGGTCATCGCTGAGCCGATGTGGGGGGCGTCCTTGGGCATGATGCTGGCGGCGCTGACATCTTTGCCGGCTTTGCCAGCCTTTTCGATGGCGTCCACCACCTGGTCCCAGCCTTTGTCGTTGGCGCGCCGCTCGGCGGCGGTCGCCCGGCGCCCGTCCACAAAATGCGCCGTCGTGGCGTTTGAGTGATTTAAGAGGTCAAAATCCGCATCAAGCGCGATCTGGCGCAACGGGTTTTTCTTACCCGCGTTGATCCACGAACAGCCGTGATCGAAGGGAACACCGAAGGTGGTGCTTTCGGTGTAGGCGCGACCGCCGATGCGGTCCGCGGCCTCGACCACCACGACCTTCTTACCGCGCTTTTGCAGACGCGCGGCGGCGGCCAGCCCTGCCACGCCCGCGCCCACTACCACGGCGTCGGCGTTGGTCGGCAGTGCTGCGCGCGAACCCGTGGCGAAAACGGTGCTAGCCCCGGCTGCGCCGAGCGCGGCCATCCCGGCGAGGGTCGATCGTCTGGTCATGGGTTTCCTCTGGCTCATGGGCTCCACCTTCGGGTGATGTGACGCGGCGGCAAAAAACCGTTTGACGCGAATCAGACATAGCACCATTTCTATTGAATGAACATTCAATCAGTTCCTACCGTGTTACGGAATCCCAATGTATACAGGGTTCTGACCACGGCAACAGGCACCGGTTAACCGGTGCGCAACGGGCCGCTTGCGCCCCCGCCAACAGGAGGATGAACCCCATGGACTTACTCGATCAACTCGGGTCTTTGCGCGCCGGAAAGCTAAGCCGCCGCCGCTTTATGCAGGGGCTGACAGCAGCCGGTGTCGGCATGGCGTCGGTGCCGATCACCGGGCGCGCGGCCCGCGCGGAGGGGGATCAGGCGACATTCTTTACCTGGGGTGGTTATGATATCCCCGACCTCTTCACAAACTACGAGTCTAAGCACGGTGTGCTGCCCAACTTCTCCATTTTTGGCGGGTCGGAAGAGGCGCTGACCAAAATGCGCGGTGGTTTTGTCGTGGACGTCTCGCACCCGTGTAACTCGGGAATGCCGCGCTGGAAAAAATCTGGGCTTTTCCAGGCGATCGACACAACACGGCTTTCGAACTTCTCGGATCTGATCCCCGAACTCGTGGCATTGCCAGAGAACCAAGAAGGCGACGGTAAGATTTGGATGGTACCCTTCGATTGGGGGCAGACCTCGGTCACGTACCGGACCGACATGTTTGAGCTGGAAGGCGAAGAAAGCTGGGACATGCTATGGGATGCGCGATATTCGGGACGTCTGGGATCGCTCGGCTCCGCGGGCGATGCCTGGTGGTGCGGGGCCATCAAAGCGGGCGTAGATTTTGACCAAATTGCCGCGCCTGCGTCTATCGAAGCGGTTGCAGCTGTCATGCGCGAACAGCGCCCGCTGATCCGCGCCTACACCGACGACACGACAACGCTCGAACAGGCGCTTGCGTCGGGCGAGATGGTCGCGGCGATGACCTGGAATTCCTCGGCGGTGCTTTTGCAATCCGAAGAGGTGCCGGTCCGCTTTGCCAAGCCCAAAGAAGGCGCGCTGACTTGGGTGTGCGGTCTGATGGTCCACAAAGACGCCCCGAACCTCGACAAAGCCTATGACGTCATCGACAGCCTTTTGTCGGTGGAAGCAGGCAACTTTATGATCAACGACTACGGCTACGGGCATTCCAATGCACTGTCGTTCGACAACTTCGACGATGAGACGCTCCAGGGCCTGGGCCTGTCGAAGAACCCGGTCGAAATACTCGAGGCCGGGCACTTCCAGCAGCCCCAGAGTCAGGAGTGGGAGACCCAGGTCAACACGCTCTTCGAACAAATCAAAGCGGGCTTCTAACCTGCGAAGATCGCCCGTCGAAGACTTGCTGCTCCCCGCAATCCCTGAGCGGGGGGCGGCGCCGACCAGCCCCTTTCCCTGCGGACCCCGCTGATGTCTGACACCACTGCCCCCGACAACGCCCGGGTCTCTGCCACCGCAAAGCGCCCGCGCCAGGCGCCCGCGTCCGCCCGCGGCATCGCCGCGCGCCTGCAGCAAAGCGAGGGCTTGCGCGGCTACGCGCTTTTGTCCCCCGCTCTGCTTGTGATGGCGATCGGTATCCTGATCCCCTTTGCCATCCTTGTGACCATGAGCTTTTGGACCCAGGCGGGTTTTGGGTTCGACACCACGTTGACGCTGAAGAATTACCGCGACGTGGCCACGCAGCCCATCTATGGCGCGCTTCTGGAGCGGTCGCTTTGGGTGTCGGGCACCGCCACTATCGCCACGGTCGCGCTGTCTTACCCGATGGCTTACTATGTGGCCTTCCACGTCCATCGTAACAAGATGGCGTGGATCGTGCTGATGACGCTGCCCTTCTGGACAAGCTACTTGCTGCGCGTCTTCGCCTGGAAGGTGGTTTTGGGCTATGAGGGCGTGATCAACTCGGCGCTGTTGAGCGTGGGACTGATTGAGGCGCCGCTCGAATTTTTGCTCTATTCGCCCAACGCGGTGGTGATCACGCTGGCCCATGCGTGGGCCGCATTTGCGATCCTGCCCATGTACGTGTCGCTTGAAAAGATCGACAAATCGCTCCTTGAGGCCGCCACCGACCTGGGCGACGGGCCCATGGCGCGGTTCTGGCGCATCACCTTCCCGCTGTCGCTGCCGGGCGTCATCTCGGCCAGCCTGCTGATCTTTATCCCGACCACGGGCGACTACATCACGCCCGCACTTTTGGGCGGCAAAGACGGCCTGATGATCGGCAACCTGATCCAACTGCAATTCGGCGCCATCAATAACTGGCCCATGGGGGCGACCCTGGCGATCGTGCT
>JBCCMR010000111.1:0-9411 GCA_039026255.1 Pseudomonadota bacterium | reverse complement strand
GGAGCGGCTTTTCCTGGCGATCCAGATGATGTTTTCATCGACGCGCGGCACCCTTTTTGTGGCGGTGCTTTTTGTGTCGATGATCTTTGCAGCGGCCACGGGCATCGTCGGCGCGTCGGTGACGATCCTAGGCATTATGGCCGCGCGGACCATGAACAAGTCGGGATATGATGTGCAGTTGGCCGCGGGCTCTATTACCGCTGGGGGGACGCTGGGTATTCTGATCCCGCCGTCGATCATGCTGGTGGTGATGGGTCCGGTCCTGGAAATCCCTGTGACCGAGCTTTTCCAGGCGGCGATTATCCCCGGTATCATGCTGGCCTGCCTTTACATGGCATATACGCTTCTGCGCTGCTGGCTTGATCCCTCGCTCGGCCCGCCCCTGCCGGAAGAGGACCGCGTCGACGACATGAGCTTTATCCTGCGGGAGCTGTTCTTTGGCCTTGTGCCGCCGACGGCGCTGATTGCCTTTGCTCTGGGGTCGATCCTGGCCGGGCTTGCTACCCCGTCAGAGGCGGCAGCCTGCGGTGCCTTTGGGGCGGTGCTTTTGTCGATGGCCTACCGGAAGTTCTCGGTCGGCACGTTCTACGATTCGCTTATCAAAACGCTTGAGATCACAGTGCTGATCATGTTTTTGGTGGCGGCTTCGAACTTCTTCGGGGCGGTCTTTAGCCGCTTGGGCACGCCCACCATGCTGACCGAGATGCTGTTGGCCTGGGACCTGAACGCGACGCTGATCCTTATCATCATCATGGCGCTGGTCTTCCTTTTGGGGTGGCCGCTGGAGTGGGTGCCGATTGTGCTGATCATTGTGCCGATCCTCGTGCCGACGCTTGCTGCGCTCAACATTAACCTGACGTGGTTTGCGATCCTCGTGGCGGTGAACCTGCAGACGGCGTGGCTCAGTCCACCGGTGGCGCTATCGGCCTACTTCCTCAAAGGCGTGGTGCCGGAGTGGGACCTCAAAGACATCTACCTAGGCATGATTCAGTTTATGGGCATTCAGCTTTTGGGCCTTATCCTAATCTTTATGTTCCCGCAGATCGCGCTTTGGCTACCCGCGTACTTCGCATCTTCTCCCTAGATGCGCGCGTTTTCCGACGATCTGATGGGCGAAGTGCGCGGCCGCTTCGCCCATGTGGACGCCTGCCCGATCACTGGTCCCCGGGTTTTCTTCGAAAACGCAGGGGGCGCGCTAACCCTAAAGTCGGTGGTGGAAACCACGGCCCGGTACGCAGCGATCCCGGACAACCAAGGCCGCGACAACCCTATGTCTGCGGCGCTCATGGGGACAATTGCCCGGGCTCGGGAGGACACCCGCGCCTTCTTAGGCGCCCGGGGCGGGCAGGTCTTTTTCGGGGAAAGCGGCACTGAAGTGATCTTTCGCATGGTGCGCACCGCATGCCTAGCCGCGCGCGGTGGGGCGGCGATTGGTACAACACTTGAGCACCCGGCCAGCCGGTCTGCCCTGGCGCGCTACGGGGCAGAGGCAGAGATGGACCTGATCGCCGTGCCCCATGACAATGCCACGGGAACGGCAGCGGCGGACGCATATGCCCGCGCCATGCGCCCAGACGTGCGGGTCGCAACGGTGGTGCACACGTCCCCGGTGACGGGGATGGCGGTGGATGTGGCCGCCGTGGCCCGGGCCATCCGCGCCCAGGCGCCGGACTGTGTGATCATCGTCGACGGTATCCAGCACGCGGCCCACGGGGGCGTGGGTCTGGCCCAGCTTAACGTCGATGGCTACGCCCTGTCGCCTTACAAGGTTTTCTCCCGCCACGGCTACGGGATCGGCTGGATTTCGGACCGGTTGCAGGCGCTGCCCCACGACGGGCTAGTGGGTGGGCCGCCCGACACCTGGGAGCTTGGTACCCGCGACACCGGCGCCTACGCCACTTGGTCGGACGTGGTCGACTACCTGCGCTGGCTCGGCGACCAGGCAGACGGGGCAGGCGGGCTGGCCGCGGCATCAAGGATGATCCGCGACCATGAGGCTGCGCTTTGCCACGCCATGGTCCACGGCATCGGCAACCGCGCCGGGCTGGCCGCCATGGCGGGGGTGACCATCCTAGGGGGTCCGGACAACCCCGCCCGGGAGGGGCTTGTGGCCCTGACGGTCGAGGGCATGACCGGGCAAGAGGTCGTCGCCGCCCTGGGCGACCGGGGCATCCGCACGCATGTGCGCAAGGCCGACCACTACAGCGGCAATATCCTGGGTCCACTCGGGCTCGAGACCTGCGTGCGCGTGTCCATGGCCCATTACAACACCCTGGATGAGGTGCGGGATTTTCTGGTCGCCATGGAACCGATTGCCTGATCGTTCGCCCCAGACGAACGCTGAAACCCGCACTCCGCCGCTGATCACGCGGTCATCGGGTGCTATCTGAGCCTCAAGCAAACGCAGGAGGCTACTATGACAACCGCACAAGTGCAGGGCATCCACCACATCACGCTTAACGGTGCCGACCGCCAGACATCGGTCGACTTTTGGGAAGGCATCCTGGGCATGAAGCTGATCTTCGAGCAGCCAAATCTCGACGCGCCCTCGATCAATCACCTTTACTTCGACGCCGGTGACGGGCGCACGCTGACCGTTTTCACTGAAGAAGGCCGCCAGCCCCCGAGCCGGCCCCTGGAACAGCAGGCGGGCAGCGTCCATCACCTGGCGTTCTGGGTCAGCCAGGCGGTCATCCGCGGCGCCGCGGATCGCCTGAACGCGGCAGGTTTCGGCAACAGCGGGATCAAAGACCGGGGCTTTATGGACAGCCTCTATTTCCGCGATCCGCTTGGGCTGTTGATCGAACTGGCGTCCTATAAATTTGATCCGCCTCAGGGGCACACCCACGGGCAGGTGCTGATGGAGGCCCACCGCCAACGCACCGCCCGCGGTGCCCGGGCGATGGAAACCCAGGACGTGGCCGAAGCCATCGCTGCGCTGTCGCGCTAGAAGATGAAGTCGGCGTCGCCGAGGGAGGTGGCGGTTATCCCATCAAGAGCAAGGGTCCCGCTGCCTCCCAAGGCGAAGAAGTCGATCTGGGTGAAGCCGCCCAGGTCCAAGACGGCGCCGGTCATCTCCAGGTCCATGTAGTCCGTCAGGCCAAAATCGCGTAGGTCGATGCGGTCGTCCCCCTGGGTGAAGTCGGTGATCCGGTCCGCATCGGCGAAAATGCCCACGTTATTGACGACCGTGAAGACGAAGACATCCCGCCCGGCGTCCCCGGTCATGGTGTCGGACCCTTCACCCCCTTCGATGCGGTCGCCGCCGTCGCCGCCGAAGATCGCATCGGCGCCCGTGCCCCCGAACAGGCTGTCGTTCGACCCGCCGCCGAAGGCGCGGTCGTCCCCGTCGCCCATGCGCAGGGTGTCGATGCGGTTGCCGCCCTCGGCGTAGTCGTCGCCCGCGCCCAGTTCGATCAGGTCGGCGCCTTCGCCCCCGAAGGCGCTGTCGTTGCCGCCCCCGGCGCGCATGATGTCAGACCCGTTGTCGCCCACCAAGAGGTTGTCGCCGCTGCCGCCTTCCAGAAGGTCCGAGTTGTTGCCGCCGTAGAGCGAATCGTCCCCGTTGCCGCCGTAGAGCGAATCGTCGCTGTTGTTGCCGACGATAAAGTCGTCGCCGTCGTCCCCGAAAAGGCTGTCGCCCGACGTGCCGCCGTTGATCGCGTCGTTGCCGCTGCCGCCGTAGACCACGCTGTTGCCGGTGCCGTCGGTGACCAGGTCGTCGCCCGCGCCCCCGTAGTGGACGTCATCCCCGTCCCCCCCGAAGAGAGCATCGCTGCCGTCGCCCCCGCGCAACTGATCATTGCCGTCCCCGCCGTAGAGGAAGTCGTCATCGGCCCCCCCGAAAAGCGTGTCATCGCCGACATCGCTGAAAATCGAGTCAGAGCCCGCGTCGCCGTAAAGCGTATTGGACCCGAGGATTGACAGTGGATTATCCTCCAACGCGTAGACCATATCGTCGCCGTCTCCGCCGCGCACGGTATCGTTGCCGCCGCCGCCGCCGACAATATCGTTGCCGCCGCCGCCGTAGACTTCGTCGTTGTCAGAGCTGCCATAAAGTGTGTCGTCGCCACCTCGACCGCGGACCAGGTCATCGCCAAAGCCGCCGTTCAGGCTGTCGCCCAGATCCCCGCCGTAAAGCGTATCGTCGCCTGAGCCGCCTGCGACGCCGACGCTGACCGTGCCGCTGCCGCGGTATGTGTCATTGCCGCTGCCCATAAAGACAACGCCGTCTATTTCGCCCCGGTTGGTTAATGTGTCCGCAAGATTCGCCAGTTCGACATTGCCGATGATTTCGCCCCGATTGAGGATTTCGGTCGCGTGGGTTTGCACGCCCTTGATCGCGACAGTCCCTTCCGTGGCAATCAGTCCGTCGTTGCGGATCTCCGAAGTGGTGAGTTGGGCGAACTGGCCAACAAGGTTGATCGCAGGGCCGGTGCCAGTCGTTTCAATGGTACCGGTATTCCGAAGGCTGAAGGAATCCGAGGCCACCCTGAATACCGACGCTTCCTGGCTGCTCATGATGCCGTGGTTCACTACGACGGTGATATCGTCGCTGGGAGCAAAGGTCTCTGAGTTGGTGCTCATGCTCCCGTAGTTGATCAAACGGGTGCTGTCGGCGTCCGTGAACATGCCGTTGACGCTGAAGATTGATCCGGTCGCGCCTATGGTGACGACCACTTCATCGTCATCGGAAATGATGGAGTTGCTGAATGTGGTGACTTGGCCGTCCACGTAGACCAAGAGCTTGTTGTCGAATCCGGGCCCGTCCTGGACCGAAGCCACAAACGGACGATCAAATATGTAGAGCCCTGAACCGCCGAGCACGTAGACCTCTGATACTTGGATCGCGTCGCTCTGGTTCGGTATCGCCCCGAAGGTTGAGCCCGTGCCGTAAAGCAAATACGTGTTGTTACCGTTCAAAATATCCGTGGTCGCGGCGGTCATTGAATTGTTCCCCTAAATGGCCTTTTCCTGCCAAACGGGCAGGTCCCAGGCGGAGTGTTAAGGGGTGTTTGCGCCGGTGTAAGTGACCCCGGTCACATTTCTTCAGAGCAGTGTCTTTTGGCCCATGTCGAGAAACTTTTTGCGGCGGGCTTTTCGCAGGGCGGCGGGTTTGGTGCCGTCCAATTCGTCAAGGGCCGCTGTAATTGCGGCTTTGACGTTTGCCATGGTCTGGACCGGGTGCCGCTGGGCGCCGCCCGAAGGCTCCGGGATGATCGTGTCGCAGACCCCCAGCTTAAAGAGATCCTGGGCCGTCAGGCGCAGCGCCTCGGCGGCCTCGCGCATCTTGCCCGCGTCCTTCCAGAGGATGGAGGCGCAGCCCTCGGGAGAGATCACCGAATAGATTGCGTTTTCCAGCATCGCCACTCGGTCGGCGGTGGCAAAGGCTACCGCTCCGCCCGATCCGCCTTCTCCGATGATCACCGTCACCAGCGGCACACCGAGAGACAGGCATTTTTCTGTGGCGCGGGCGATCGCCTCGGACTGGCCGCGCTCTTCGGCGCCTTTGCCGGGGTAGGCGCCCGGGGTATCCACTAGTGTCACCACCGGCAGGCCGAACCGGTGCGCCATATCCATGAGCCGGATCGCTTTGCGGTACCCTTCGGGCCGCGCCATGCCAAAGTTATGGGTCAGACGAGATTTGGTGTCCTTGCCCTTTTCGTGGCCGATAATCACCACTGGACGGTCGTCGATACGCGCCAGCCCGCCCATCACCGAGTAATCGTCAGCAAAATTGCGATCCCCGGCCAGGGGCATGTATTCGTTGAAAAGTTCGCCAATGTAGTCTGCGCAGTGCGGGCGATCTGGGTGACGGGCCACCTGGCATTTCCGCCAAGGCGTAAGCCCGGCGTAGAGGTCCGTGAGCAGCTTTTCCGCCTTGGCATCAAGCGCCTGAGCCTCTTTTTCCACATCTGCTTCGGGGTTCTGGCGGGCCATGGCGCGCAGCTCTTCAGCCTTGCCTTCGATCTCGGCCAAAGGCTTTTCGAATTCCAGATAGTTCTGCATGTCGCGCACCCCGGGTGTGTCGGCGGTTATATGGCCGGGCCGCTGGGTGATTGCAACGGGGCCTGCCTAGCTGCGGCTCAGGCGCGCGCGGTATAAAGGTAAAGCCGCGCCGGGATCGACATATCTGGGTACGCGGCGGCGAAGCGGCGCGCGACCTCGGCTTCGATGGCCGCGGCGTCGTCGGCTGTGCCCCCCCGTTCGCGGATGACAACCTTGGCAGGCCCGATCTGGGTCACCAGGTCTGCTAGGTCTACCGGGCCGCCGCGGGGGCTCAAAGTCACGTCGGCGGGGGTCACCTGTGGGTCGGACCAGCCCGCCCGCTGAAGAATGCCCAACGTGTAGTCGGCATCCGAAAAGGCAAACGGCCCAGGCGCCCGGGGGTCAAAGGGCGGCGGCGCACCCAGACGGTCGGTGGCGGCAAATCGCGGTACGGTGAACCAGGGATTTTCCTTGAAAGGTCCCCAACAGGCGATGGCAAGTGTGCCACCTGGGCTGACGGCCCGACGGATGTTGGCAAAAGCCGCTGTCGGGTCGGAGAAAAACATCACCCCGAAGCGCGAATAGACGGCGTCGAAGGGCCCGCCCAGGTCAGCCGTTTGCCCGTCAGCCAGGGCAAAGCTCAGCCCCTTGAGCCCCGCGGCGCTGGCTTTGGCCTGGGCCAGGAGCGTGTCGCTGATATCGGTGGCGTGGACAGTCACGCCGCTTTGCGGTTCCCGCGTCAACATATGCCGCGCTGTGGCGCCCGTCCCGCAGCCGATATCTAAAAGCCGACGCGCAGCACGCGGCAATGCCGCCGCGATCAGGTTGTTGACCGGTGCAAACGCTGCGTCGAGGTCGGCTTCCCGGTCCACCCAATCGAGCCCCGAGCCCGTGGACCAGAAGCCCGCCTGCTCAGCGTTGGGGCCGTCGTGGTTGGCATCTGCGTCGGTCATGGCCCGGTCATGCGCTGATCATTTCGGCCTGTTTGACGATCACCTGCGCCTGGCGGATAGAGGCCAGATCAACCAACCGTCCTTTATAAACCGCAGCCCCCTGACCGGCCTTTTCGGCCTCGGCCATGGCGGCGAGGATTTCGCGGGCTTCGGTCACCTGCGCCTCGGATGGCGTGAACACACCGTTCGCTAAGGCCACCTGTTTGGGGTGGATCGCCCATTTGCCCACCATGCCGAGCGTGGCCGACCGTCGTGCCTGGGCCAGATAGCCGTCATCGTCCGAAAAGTCGCCGAAGGGTCCGTCCACCGGCAAAAGCCCGTGGGTCCGGCAGGCGGCGACGATGGCCACCACGACCGAATGCCATGGATCACCCCAATGCTTGGCGCGTGGCGCGTCGCCGTCGACGTCTTGCAGCATGTAATAGTTCGCCTGGGTGCCGCCGATGCCGGTGGTCTGCATCCCCATGGAGGCCGCATAGTCGGCAGCGCCCAGACTCATGGCGGCCATGCGCGGACTGGCGGCGGCAATCTCCTCCACGTGGGCAAGGCCCGCGGCGGTTTCGATGATCACCTCGAAGGTGATGGGTTTCTTGCGGCCCTTGGCGACCTCGATGGCGCTGACAAGCGCGTCAACGGCGTAGATATCGCCGCCGTTTCCGGCCTTCGGGATCATGATCTGGTCGATCCGGTCGCCCGCGCCTTCGAGCACCTCCACCACGTCGCGGTACCAATAGGGTGTGTCGAGCCCGTTGATCCGCACCGAAAGCGTCTTTGCCCCCCAGTCGATATCGTTGATCGCCTCGATCACGTTCTTGCGTGCTTGGGGTTTGTCGCCCGGGGCGACGCTGTCTTCCAGATCGAGGTTAATGACGTCGGCGGCGCTGGCAGCCATCTTTTCAAATATCTGCGGGCGCGAGCCCGGTCCGAAAAGTTGGCAGCGGTTGGGGCGTGCGGGGGCTGCGGGCTGGACCTTGAAGCTCATCTGGGGCCTTTCTGTGCGTGTTCGCGGGCGCAATACATCGCGCGGGCGTGGCGCGGCAAGCCTGTCAGACCACCCGTGCCACCACGTAATCTGAAAGATCGGCGAGAAGCGTCTTTATCTCTCCGTCGGGCAGGGGGTGAAGCGCCGACCGCGCCTTGCCTGCCCAGGAAAGCGCCGCATCGCGGGTCGCCTCAAGGGTGCCGTGGCGGGCGAGAATGGCCAAGGCCTGGTCTAAGTCTTCGGGCTTTTGGTCGCCCTTTTCGATGGTGCGCCGCCAGAAGGCGCGCTCGGCCTCGTCGGCCCGGGCCACCGCCTTGATGACGGGCAGGGTCAGCTTACGCTCGCGGAAATCGTCGCCGGTGTTTTTGCCAAGTGACGTGGTCACGCCGCCGTAGTCCAGAAGGTCGTCGACGATCTGAAATGCAATGCCAAGCGCGTCGCCGTAGGCAAAAAGCGCGTCCGTGACTGCGTCGTCTGCCCCGGCAATCACCCCGCCCACCTGGGTCGCCGCGGAAAAAAGCGCCGCCGTCTTGCCGCGAACCACCTGGAGATAGATATCCTCGGTCGTCGCCAAGTCTGAAGCCGCAGAAAGCTGCAGCACTTCGCCTTCGGCAATGGTTGCCGAGGCATTTGCCAGGATATCCAGCACCCGCAGCGACCCGGTTTCCACCATCAACTGAAAGCTGCGGGAAAACAGGTAGTCGCCCACCAGGACAGACGATTGATTGTCCCAAAGAAGGTTGGCCGTGGGCCGCCCGCGCCGTTGGCGACTTTCGTCAACCACATCGTCGTGCAAAAGCGTTGCGGTGTGGATGAACTCTACAGTGGCGGCCAGATGCACGTGGTAGGGGCCGCCGTATCCGCACATGCGCGCGGTGGCCAGGGTTAGCATCGGCCGCAGGCGTTTGCCCCCGGCATCCACTAAGTGGGCGGTCACCTCGGGGATGCGCGGCGCGTGACGTGATGCCATGCGGTCGCGGATAAGCGCGTTGACCTGCGCCATCTCGGTATCAAGAAGCGCGGCAAGCTGTTCGTGGGGTTTGGGCGCGGTGGGCGTATTCAACGATTTTTTATCCCGTCTCGACAAGCTCTGGGCGGCTCGGTTATGGCGTTCTCATGCGAGAGTTACTGCGCACGAACGATCCCACTGTAGTGGCATTTGCCACCGCTCTATTGCGCGGTGAGGATATAGAATGCTTCACCTTAGACGTCCACATGAGCATTCTTGAAGGGTCTATCGGGATCATGCCAAGACGGCTCATGGTCGCGGACGAAAACTGGTTCCGGGCCTGTGCGATCCTGCGGGACAACGATATTGAGCTTCCCAGTTGACGGTGACCCGCGATGCCTTTTTGGGCGGGCGGGTCATGGTGACGCAACCGGCTAAAGGCTATCGGGCGGCAACTGACCCGGTTTTTTTGGCTGCTGCGGTAACGGCCCGCGCCGGGCACCGGGTGTTGGAATTGGGCTGTGGCGCGGGGGTGGCGT
>JBCCMR010000110.1:0-9411 GCA_039026255.1 Pseudomonadota bacterium | reverse complement strand
GGCGAACCCCACCGGTGATGCATCGTCAGCCGCAGTAGACCCGCACCACCTGGCCCGTTGCCGGGTCCGTGATCAAGTTAAGCCGTTTGATATCGTAGTCTTGGGTGATGACCGACCCCTGGGGTATGACCCGCACGGGCCCGTTGTGGCCCGCCCCGGCGGCGGTTGCGCTTTGTCCTATCAAGGCCGCGGGATCGCCTGTGATACAGTCAAAGAAAAGCTGATCTTCGGGGATGTCATCGGCTGCAGGTGCCGCGTCGGGTGGCGGCGCATCGGCGGCGCAGGCGCTCAGAAAAGAGATCAGGGCGGCGGGGCCAAAGACGGCGCGGAACTTTTTCATAGGCTTTCGATTAGGCGGGGCGCCGCCGCTTGGCAACCCCGGGGCCGTGGCTGGGGTGCGTGTCGGTAGTTATTGGTTCTTCCGCCCTTCGGCCATCAGGCGCAGACGATACGCGTAATACGTCCGGCTTGGTCCACAAAGACGGTGCGGCGGTTAACGTCGATATCGCGACCAAGTTCGCTGCCCGCGGCGACAAAGCGCGTGTTTCCGTAAAGGCGTCGATTGGTTAGGGCGCTAGTGGGTTTGCCTACCAGGCGACCTAGGTTGCCAACCCCGCAAGGATCGGCCGGTTGGGGTATGGCAAAGGCCCCATCTGTGCCGCCGCCGGTCGTTGTTGGCTCACACGCCGCTAGTATAGCAAGAACACCCCCTGCAAAAACCAACTGAAATACCCGCATGGCCTTCCCCTTGCTACGCGTCTTGTCTTGGCCCGGGCGGTACAGTGTCGCGCGCCGCCCGGGCTGTGGTCAGGGGCGGCATAGCCGCCTCAATACTAGTCGCGCAAAGACTGTTCCCGAAGCCCATCCGCGGTCAGGTTTAGGCCAAGCACAAGGCTCAGAAGCGCGATGGCGGGCGCCAACACTGGATGCAGGTAAACCTGCAAAAGCTTGCGGCCCTCATTGATGGTGGACCCCCAGTCGGGGCTTTCCGGTGGCAGACCCAGGCCAAAGAAGCCGAGCGTACCAAGAAGGATCGTCGCGTAGCCGATCCGCAGGCAGAAATCGACGATGAGCGGACCGCGCACGTTGGGCAGGATTTCCCAAAGCATGATGTACCAGGGCGTTTCCCCGCGGGTAAGTGCCGCCGACACGTAATCGCGCGATTTCACATCCATGGTCAGCCCCCGCACGATCCGGAAGATGGTGGGGCTGTTCACAAAGACTACAGCGATGAACACCACGAGGATGCCGCCGGGGATGTCGTAGAGGTCCAGAAAACCGGGCCAGATGTCCACGATTGTGCCGCGTCCGGCCTCGGACACGGTGGAGCCGTAGAACAGGATGCAGACGGCCATCACCCCGATCAGAAGCGGGGTGTTGAATTGCGGCCGGATATGGAACCGCGAATTGAGCAGCACAAAGATAAAGACGATCGGGAAGGAGAAAAAGACCGCTGCCATGTAGTTTGGCAGGCCCGTGGCAACGATCTCGGGCGTGACAAGTAGGTAAAAGAGCAAGATCACTGGGAAGGCCAGGATGAGGTTTGCCAGAAACGACAAGAACGTGTCGAGACGTCCACCATAGTATCCGGCGGGCAGGCCCAGAGTTATACCGACGATGTAGCCAAAGAAGGTGGCAAGGGGCGCAATGTAAAGCACAATCACCGATCCGTGGACCAGGCGGCTGAAGACATCACGCGCTAGGGCGTCACCACCCAAAAGGAACCACTGGTAGGTGGCATCGTCGGCGCCCATAACGGGTGTGCCAGGGGATTTGTTCTTCATCACCACAATCTGCCGGAGCGGATCATGGGTGGCGATCATGTCAAAGACGCCAGTGAAAAATGCGGTGAAAACCCAGAACATCACGATGGTGAAGCCAATGAGCCCGATCGGGCTGTCAAAGAGCTTCCCGTAGAGCCCAAGCCGCCTTTTGAACGCGATGGATACAGCAAAGAGCAGCGCCAGGCTGATCCAGACCGGAATGAACTGGTAAAGGATGCGGCCGATAATTTCGACCGTGGTCAACGGTTCCATATCAGGTCTCCCGGATCAGGTTATGCGTATGCGTGGGTTGAGGTAGACATATCCGATGTCGGATATCAGCTGGGTCGCCAGCACGATCACTACAGATACCACCGACACACCTAAAAGCATCTCGATATCGTTGTTGGACGCCGCCTGCACTAAGAGCCATCCAAACCCTTTATAGTTAAAGAGCGTCTCGGTGATCACAACCCCGGTCAAAAGGTAGGGTATCTGCAAGACAATCACCGTGAAAGGCGCGATCAGCGCATTTCGCAGGGCATGCTTTAGGACCACGTCCATAAAGCGGACACCTTTTAGTCGCGCCGTGCGGATGTATTGCGCGGTCATCACCTCGGTCATCGAAGCGCGAGTCATTCGGGCAATATAGCCGATATTGTAAAGCGCGATGGTCAATACCGGCAGGAAAAAGTTTTCAAATGTGGGGTCTCGCATGGCTTGCGCAGCTGATCCGCGGAACCATTGCAGGCCCACCGCCGAGGACGCAAAGACCGCGATTAAGACCACGCCTGACACGTATTCCGGTGTGGCGGAGGTCACGATGGAGAATGTCGACAGTGACCGGTCTCCGCGGGACCCCTCTTTCATGCCTGCCAAAACGCCGATGGCCAGTGCCAGCGGCACTGTCAAGAGAAGCGACCACATCATCAGGTAGCCTGTGAGCCCGACCGATTCCCAAAGCCGTCCGCCCACATCGACTTTGAAGACCGTGGAAAAGCCCCAGTCGCCCTGCAATATGCCGCACCGGTTGGCCAGGTTGGCGGCCTCAAGTTCCGCTATCGAGGTGAACGTGACGTCAGAGCAGCGCGCGCGCACCTCGCCGTCGGAACCTTCAATCACATAGCCCGGTAAGATGCCCAGCCATTCGCCGTACTTCGTAACAAATGGTTGTGTGTATCCCCGGTTGGTGAGCCAGCTTTCCACTGCCTCTTCCGTCATACGAAAGTTGCCCTGGGTTTTGGCAAGCTTTTCGAGGTTGGGGTAGAGGTTGGTCATAAAGAACACGACCAGTGTCAGGCACAACGCGGTCAAAAGCATGACCCCTGTGCGCCGCAAAATAAAGGATCCCATGACTTTCCCTGTTGTCGTTATCTGTTGGGTCCCAGCGCCGCCCGGAGCGGCCCGGCCTTTTGGTGCTTATCGGTGCACCTTCGTAAAAAGGGCCGCGCTTTGCTGGCGCGGCCCTGTATCTTAGCAGCCGTTTAGGCCTTTTTCGCCCACTTATAGATCTGGGGCAGATAGGCGATGTGCATATCGACCCCAACCAGATCGTCCTTGTGGTGGCGCGTAATCGTGCGCCAGTAGGGCTGAATGGTCACGCCTTCGTCGATCATGATCGCTTGCAGCTTGCCCATGATCTCGCGCCGCTTGTCGGCGTCAGCGATGGAGTTGGCTTCAGCCAATAGGCTGTCGAACTCGTCATTGGCGAAGGCGCTTTCGTTCCACGCTTCACCGGACCGGTAGGCCAGTGCCAGCACCTGGGTGCCAAGCGGGCGGTGGTTCCAGTTGGTGGAGCTGAACGGGTACTGAGCCCAGTCGTTCCAGAACGTGGACCCCGGAAGGATCGTGCGCTTGACGGGAATGCCCGCCTCACGCAGCTGCGCGGCCACCGCATCGGTGGACGGGCGGCGCCAATCGTCGTCGATCGAGATCAGTTCGTGCTCGAAGTCGCCATGTCCCGACTCATCCATCAGCGCCTTGGCGGCGGCGGGATCAAAGGGTTTGCGCTTGACTGCGGGGTCGAATTCCGGGTGCACCGGGCCAACGTGGCAGTTGTCCGCTGGAACACCTTGGCCATTCACACCCAGTTGCAAAACAACGGAGTTGTCGACGGCCATGGCCAACGCCTGACGCACCATTTTGTTGTCGTAGGGCGCGTTATTCTGGTTGGGGCGGATCACGATGGTGGCACCCGAAACCACGTCCGACTGCACAAGGCCCATGCCGGTCATGATGTCGATGAATTCGCCGGTGGATTCCCAGTTCATGTCCACTTCGTCGGCGTCAAAGGCCGCGACGAAGGCTGCGGCGTCCGTACCGTAGTCAATGAACTCGATCCGGTCGAGATAGCCGCCTTTACCCGCCGCATAGCCCCACCACTCGTGATCTTCGTTCCGCACGAGCGTGGCGCGCACACCGACTTCCAGGCCCTCGGGCTTCATGTAACCGGTGCCGATGGCGTTTTCGAGCATCGTCTCGGGCGAGTGTGAACTGTGAACGATGGCCGCTGGGTAGTCGGCCATGCCCGGGATGATGGTGATGTCGGGGTTAGGCAGCTTCAGCTTGACGGTGTGGCTGTCCACAACTTCGATGGCGCCATCGAGGGCCTTGTTGGTCTCGGCGTCGATCAAAGACGCCATGCGCCCGGCCATGGAGTTACCCTCCACGTCCTTTTCGCACCAGCCCGCAATGTTGCGCGCCACGTCTTCGGCGGTGAAGTCGTCGCCGTTGTTCCACTTCACGCCGCGCCGGACGTTGAGCGTGTATTCGGTGGCGTCAGCGTTGGCTTCCCAGCTTTCTAAAAGCATCGGCTCAAAGGAGCCGTCGCTGTTGTATTCCACTAGGTATTCCAGCCAACCCGCTGTAAAAGTAGCGATCTGCGTCCAGTCATAGGTGCGCGGGTCTTTTAGGGCGCGCACTTCCATTTGCATGCGGACAGTGCCGCCCTGGGCCGCGTGGGCCGCCGCGTTGGTCTTTGTCGAGCCGAGCAGTCCGTAGGCCACCGCCGAGGACACACCCAACGCCGTGGTGCGCGCCATAAACTCGCGGCGCGACAGTTTGCCTGCCTTGTGCTCCTGGGCGTACATAAGCGCCGCGGGATGCAGGTCTTTGTGGTGAACGGTCATTAAATCACTCCCTGATTGACCTTGTTATTGGGCCCAAGACAAACATAGCGCATCGCATCATGCAACCGCGCCATACTGACCGGGTTCTGTTTCTTTGCGTTTTGTCGGGTGTTTAGGAGTGCTGCGCAGGCTTGGCTTTGGGCTGGCCCGGACCGTGCCGCGCCACCGTCCCGGTCCGGAAAGCGCGCTGATAAAGTCTCAAAAAGCGCAGAAACCATGTGCCGACTTGCGACCCTCTTGGGTCAGTTTGCGACAGCAATGTCGCAAACAGGCGCGGCTACCGGCGCTGACGGCTGGCGCGGAACTCCTTAGGGGTCTGCCCCTGCTTCTGGCTAAAGAGCCGGGTAAAGTAGGCTGGAGACGAAAACCCAAGGCGGTTTGAGATTTCCAGGATCTTATGGTCCGTGTTGGTCAGCATTTGGCGGGCTTCGGTCAGGACACGTTCTTGGATCATCCGCGAGGCGCTTTTTCCGTTTGTCTGCTGGCATACCCGTGTCAAGTGGGTGGGCGTCACGCCCAGGTCGGCGGCGTATTGGGTCAGGGTCTTTGCGCTGCGATAGTCCCGTTCAAGCGCATTCACAAACGCCTCCATCAGACGCCGCGAGGCGTTATCTTCGGGCCTTTTGGCGTGTTTTTCGGCCATGCGCGCCACGTTGACGGTCAAAAGCCCCACAAGATATTCGACCGCGCGGTTGCGCCCGAGCCCTGTCGTATTGAACTCCGCCTGGATACGATCAAATCGTCCGGCGATTTGCTTTTGATCCATCAGGTTAAGGATGGGCAGGAAAACCGCTTGCGTTGGCAAGGCCACAGTCACCTGGGGTTCTACGGTGACGGCCACGCCAAAAACGTTCGAGCTTAGCTCGAGGCGATGGGGCACGTTATGAGGTATGAAGATCGCCGTGTTGGGTCCAAAGGCACGGGTCAGCCCGTTAATCATGCAACGGCCGTTGCCCTTAGCTATCCAAAAGAACTTGTGCAGCCCATTGCAGCTGTCCATCCGCAGTTTAGGGTTCGACGACCGCAGCGTCCCGGCCAGCGAACCCACGTAGACGCGCTGTTCTGCGTCTTGCAATAGCGGCTTTTCGTCCTGACCCACGCGCCCGGCCTCCCGTTTCCACGACCATACCCCGCCACCCGGCCATCAAAACACCCGATAAAAAAATCATAATCAAGGATTGCATATGACGATTTTAAGAATTTCCGAAATTTCTATCTGAGGCGGAATCGTGCGCCATTCGCTCAGCTTTTGACGGAACCACGTCCGTTGTCGTTTCGCATAGCGTCTGGTCTTGAGGGCGGCATGGGTCAACGCCTCGTCTAGGGTCGTCTCGCCGGCTAGGTGCGCTGCCAATTCCTGCGCGCCGATGGCTTGGGCAGCAGGGCCCTGCCCATCCAACCTGCCACCGGGTGAGGCGGAAACGAAGGCGGCAACCTCAGCGAGCGCGCCGTCGCCGACCATCTTTTGAAGCCGCTGTTCTATTCGAGGGGTCAGCCATTCGGGCGGCGCACCAATCACAAAGCGATGCGCCCGCGGCAAAAGCGGTGGCGGCGTGGCATCGTGCCAATGGGCCAGCCCCCGCCCTGTGATTTCAGCCACCTCCCAGGCGCGCTGAACCCGGGCGCGGTTCGCCATATCAATGCGCCCAGCGGTAACTGGGTCAAGCGCGGACCGTAAGGTTTCGGTGCTAAGCCGGTCTGCCCGAGCGCGCACCGCCGGCGGGATCGGTGGTATGTCCGCCAAACCATGCGTAAGGACCGTAAAATAAAGCCCGGTGCCGCCAAGGATAATTGCCCGGGGTTGCCCGGGGGCCAAAAGCGGCGCCACATCGCGCAGCCAATGGCCCACGGAATAGGTCGTGTCACGGCTCACATGCCCGTAGAGCGCGTGGGGCACCCGGGCTGTCTCATCGGGTCCCGGGCGAGCTGTCAGCACCCGCCAGCAGTCATAAACCTGAAGCGAGTCGGCATTGATTATTTGTCCGCCCAGGTGTTCCGCCAGGGCAAGCCCCAGGGCAGACTTTCCCGATGCGGTAGGCCCAGCGATTAGAATTGGCGCTTCGTTCACGCCAGCCGGGCCCAGGGCTCAGTTCGGCGCACTTCGCGGATCAGCGGCCGATTTTGCCGTTGAAAGCCCGGCGCAAAGGGGGGCACGGTCGCCGTAAAACTGTGGGCGAGGATTCGGACATGGGCGAGAGCGAGAGCGGCGGCACAGCGGGTGCGGAGGGGATGGCCTCTCGGAGCGATGCCGCGGCGGATTCTGGCGGCGACATCGCAAAACCGGTAATGAAAGCCTCTTATGGCCGGGTTCTCCTGAAGATTTCCGGCGAAGCGCTCATGGGGGACGAAGGCTTTGGTTTGCATCCGCCTACCGTCGAACGCATCGCGGCCGAGATCAAGTCGGTCGTCGACCTGGGCGTCGAGGTCTGCGTGGTCATCGGCGGCGGCAATATCTTCCGCGGGCTTCAGGGCAGTGCCCAGGGCATGGAGCGGACGACCGCCGATTACATGGGGATGTTGGCAACGGTCATGAACGCCCTGGCCATGCAATCGGCGCTCGAAGGGATAGGGGTCTTTACACGGGTCATCAGCGCCATCCCAATGGACCAGGTCTGCGAACCCTACATCCGCCGCCGCGCCGTGCGGCACTTGGAAAAGGGTCGCGTGTGCATCTTTGCGGCGGGCACGGGAAACCCCTATTTCACCACTGACACAGCTGCCACGCTGCGCGCCAACGAAATGGGCTGCGAAGCGATATTTAAGGGCACCCAGGTGGACGGTGTCTACGACAAAGACCCCCAAAAGCACGCCGATGCAACGCGCTATGACCAGGTATCCTATGACGAAGTGCTGCAAAAGAACCTTAAAGTGATGGATGCTTCTGCTATCGCTTTGGCGCGCGACAACTCAAAACCGATCGTAGTCTTTTCGCTCGACACGCCAGGCGGTTTCGCTGGCATATTGCGCGGCGAGGGCACATATACCCGAGTGGGATAAGGCCGGGCGCGCGGGCGCGCGTCTGGGCTTTGCTCGTACGACAGGCCCGCAAGAAAAGCCCGCAAGAACACAAGGAAACTAGCCATGTCTGACGATTTCGATCTCGATACCGACGATTTACAACGGCGCATGGACGGGGCGCTTTCTGCGCTAAAGACTGATTTTGCGAGTTTACGGACCGGGCGCGCGTCCGGGTCGCTTTTGGATGCGATTACCGTGGATGCCTATGGCAGCCAAATGCCGCTTAACCAGGTGGGCACGATCAACGTGCCCGAGCCGCGCATGGTCACGATCAACATTTGGGACAAAAGCTTGGTGAACGCCGTCGACAAAGCAATCCGCATTTCCGGAATCGGCATAAACCCGGTGATGGACGGTACCACGCTGCGGTTACCTATCCCGGAACTCAACGAAGAGCGTCGGCAGGAACTTGCCAAGCTGGCTGGCCAATATGCTGAAAGTGCCCGCGTGGCTGTACGCAACGTCCGGCGCGATGGTATGGACCAGATTAAGAAAGCCAAGGGTTTGGGCGAGGACGACCAGAAGATGTGGTCTGACGAGGTGCAAGAGATGACAAACGCTGTCATCTCGGGCATAGACCAGGCGCTGGAAACAAAACAACAAGAGATCATGCAGGTGTGAGCCCACCCCTGACGTGGTCCGAGGGGAAAGGTGATGAGCAGCACCGAGAGCGCAGCCAAACCGGCGCACCATGTGGCCATCATCATGGACGGCAACGGCCGTTGGGCGCAGCGGCGCGGGCTTGAGCGGCTCAAAGGCCACGTGCGCGGGGTGGACCGCGTGCGAGAAATTGTCCGTGCGGCGCCGGACTTTGGGATTTCATTCCTAACGATATTTGCTTTCTCGACCGAAAACTGGAAACGGTCAGAGCGGGAAGTGACAGGGCTCATGAGCCTCTTCAAGCGCTACATCCGCGGCGAGGCGCAGACGCTCCACGAAGATAACGTACGCGTTAGGTTTATCGGCAAACGCAGCGGGCTAAGCACAAAGCTTGACGCGCTCATGACTGAGTTGGAGCTTTTGACCGAAGGCAATGACGGACTGCAACTGACGGTGGCGCTTAACTACGGGGGCCGGGACGAGATCGCCCGCGCTGTGGCGCGCATCGCCCAGGCGGTCAAGGTGGGCATGATCTCCCCCGACGAGGTCGAAGAAACCACGATCACCAAATTCCTCGACACGCGCGAATTGCCCGACCCTGACCTGGTGATCCGCACCAGCGGAGAACACCGCACCTCGAACTTTCTGCCCTGGCAGAGCGCTTATGCGGAATACGTCTTCACTCCAACCGCCTGGCCCGACTTCACTGTGGCCGAGTTGGTCAAAACTCTCAACGAATACCGCGGTCGTGACCGGCGGTTCGGCACAGCGCTGGTCAGATGAGGGCGCCCAAAGCGCAGCCCGACTTCTCGGACTTGGTGGTGCGCATCGGCTCCGCCGTGGCGCTGATCGGGCTCTGTGTGGTCGAAATCTGGCTAGGCGGCGATGCGTTTGGCGTGCTC
>JBCCMR010000109.1:0-9454 GCA_039026255.1 Pseudomonadota bacterium | reverse complement strand
TTCTTCTGGGTCGCCCGCATGATGATGATGCAATACGCCACCGTCGGCGACCGCCCGTTTGACACCGTCTATGTCCACGCGCTGGTGCGCGACGAGAAGGGCAAGAAGATGTCGAAGTCCCTGGGCAACGTGCTCGACCCGTTGGAGCTGGTCGACGAATATGGCGCCGATGCGGTGCGCTTCACGCTGACGGCCATGGCCGCTATGGGGCGTGACCTGCGGCTGTCGACCAGCCGCATTCAGGGCTACCGCAACTTTGGCACCAAGCTTTGGAACGCCGCCCGGTTTGCTGAAATAAACGGCTGTGTGCCCAAGGGCGACTTTGACCCGGCGACGCCGCAAGCCACCGTAAACCGGTGGATCATCGGCGAAACCGCCCGGGCCCGGGTGGCGGTGGATGCCGCGCTCGACGCCTACCGGTTCAACGACGCGGCCAACACTCTTTACGCCTTTATTTGGGGTAAGGTGTGCGATTGGTACGTGGAGTTTTCAAAGCCGCTCCTGCAAGGCGACGACGCGGCCTTGCGTGCCGAAACCCAGGCGACGATGGCTTGGGTGGTGGACCAATGCCTGCTGCTGCTGCACCCGATCATGCCCTTCATCACCGAACAGTTGTGGTCCGATATCGCCGAGCGACCCAAAATGCTGTTGCACGGCGACTGGCCCACCTACGGCGAGGGCCTGATCGACCCGTCGGCGGACCAGGAAATGAACCGGGTTGTCGGACTGATCGAACAGGTGCGGTCGGTGCGCGCGCAAATGCGTGTCAACGCCAGCGCCACCACGGGTATGGTGATTGTAGAGCTTGATGATGCGGTCCGCGCGGCTATCACAAGGAATGCCGCGATGATCCAGCGCCTGGCCCGGATCGACACCATAAGCGATGCCGACACCCCGCCCGACGGGGCCGTGACGCTGGCGGTGGACGGGGGCACCGTGTGCCTTCCCCTGGCGGGACTTGTGGACGTGGCCGCTGAAAGGGCCCGGCTTGAAAAGTCCCGCGACAAACTAGTCAAAGAACTGGGCGGAGTGGAGAAAAAGCTCGGCAACGCGGCCTTTGTGGACAATGCGCCCGAAGAAGTCGTGGACGAAACCCGCGCCCGGGTCGAAGCGCTCAGCGACGAAATCGATACCCTTAACGCAGCGCTCGACCGCGTCGCTCAAATCGCCTGAGACGGTCTGGCGTAGCCCGTTGGGAAAATAACATAGCGGGGCCTGCGCTAGTCAAGCGGTCAGAAATGACCGCCAGGCGCCGGGGTTCGTTTCTAAATGGGATTACGCGCCGGCTGTTGCGCCCCGACACGCCAACCGCCTTGATTGTGTGACAGTCAGGGCGGCTGATGGACCTGAATTGTCCCAGCAGTGCGATCTGGTGACCGCACTGCCAGGGTGGCTTGCCGCCAGTGCAGCCGTGCTGGGTTTCTATCACAGCGGATGCCATTTGGTCATGAATGGCTAAACGCCGCTAGCCGAAAGGAAAACCTGAACGCTAAGGAGTATTGATTATGATCACCTATTCAGAAATCGTACTTAGTCAGTTCTTCCTTAAAAAAATGTGCAGCAACTCTGGCGTTAATTTAGGGTGTCGATGCAAATAATGCAGAATCCGGAGAATAGCTTATAGCTGTTCAAACGGCCTTGAGAGGTTTGTCTCCAGAGTCGCTACCCCGGGGCAACCTTCAAATCAGGCCAATAGTCCAAACGGATATGAGTTATGGCTACAGCGAGCAGATTGGGCCGGGCCGATACATTTTACTGTCTTTCGTCCCGGAGACGGGAACAAAAATAGCTTACTGATAGAGCGTCCTGACTCGGATTGGTTGCTCATGTTCCATTGCAACAAAGACGTCCGTCAGGCCGCTAGGGAGGCTTTAAAGACCCCATCGAACTGCCCGTTCAAAGTTACGGCAGTGGTGTATCGCTTGATTGATTGGGGCAGAATCGTGCGCGCGGCGTCCAACGCTAATGCGAGGAAATGTCCTTGCTACCGCAAATTCATAAACCATCGCCGAAAGCGGTCTGCTCCTTTTGCGACAGAGCAATCATTTGAAAAAGATAGATAATCTATCGCTTTCCGGTGTTATCGGCAGAACCTATCTCACAGATATTCCGACCCAGATGAGCGAGCAGTTCTTTCCTGCCGCAGTGGCAGGTTTGGACAAAACTAACAGCTTGTTCTTCAAGGCACTGACTTTGATGTCCAACTTGAGAAACTGGCCTTTGAGGCAAAGCCACCGACTGTGAGGGCAATTGCAGAGGAGACCCTCCCTTTGGCTTGAGCAAGCAGGTTGCGTGATATTGCAATGAGTGGGTCTACGAGGTCTATGGGATCGCCCGGCCCATTGTGGAGCTTGATACCCGAGCTGTCGAAGCCGACTTTTGAGCGATGGCCATACACCGTTCCAAGGCGCGGGAACAATCCTATTGGTTCGAAGGATCGCGGCCGATGGGCTCAACAAAAAACGCAAACATCTGACAGCTAAAATGGACCAAATCGTCGGCCTTCTTCAAATGACAAAAGGCTCGCATTCCACGCCAAGATTGACTTTTCCAAAAGAACGCAGGCGGATGGATGCGGGCCCTGGCTTTGACCCACACCCCCCGCAGATCGGGACCCGCACCCACCATCCGAGAGACACTGCATACCTCGCAAGGTCATCTGGCAGCCTTTGGGGTTGCAGGGCGCACGGCGATAAGGTCAATTCGCGCGATACAAACCTTGGGGGGATCATGCCATGGCGCCGCCACTGACCGCGCTCGTCGACAGCTTGCCTGCCACGGTGCCCTTTGTTGGGCCCGAAGCCCAAGAACGTGCGCGTGGACGCGGATTTTCGGTACGATTGGGTGCCAATGAAAGCGTTTTCGGGCCAAGCCCGCACGCCCTGCGTGCCATGGCAGAAGCCGCTGCAGACGCCTGGCAGTATGGCGACCCGGAGTGTCATGACCTACGCACGGCCCTGGCCGACCACTTATGCGTAGGCCCCGAAAACGTTCTGGTGGGTGAAGGGATCGACGGTATTTTGGGCAATCTCGTACGCATGCTGATTGCCCCCGGGGACCGAGTGGTGACCAGCGCAGGCGCCTACCCCACGTTTAACTACCATGTTGTGGGCTTCTGCGGGGTCCTTGAAATGGTCCCTTATCGCGACGACCATGAGGATCCAGAGGCGCTTTTAACCCGGGCAGCAGAAACCGGTGCTAGGCTCATTTACTTGGCCAATCCGGACAACCCCATGGGCACTTTCCACGGGCCCGAAGTGATTACCGATATGCTTAATCGGCTGCCTGAGGGCTGTCTTCTCGCGCTAGACGAAGCCTATGGGGAGTTTGCCCACAGACTTCCCCCTCTGCAGGCGGACGACCCGCGCGTTCTGCGTTTGCGCACGTTTTCCAAAGGTTACGGTCTTGCCGGGGCACGGGTAGGCTATGCAATCGGGGCGCCAGAGCTCATCGACGCCTTTAACCGGGTGCGAAACCATTTTGGTGTGGGGCGCATATCCCAGGCTGGGGCGCTCGCCGCGCTCCAGGATCAACGCTATATTCGCGCGGTCGTGGATGAGGTCACGCGCGGTCGCGAACGCATTGTCCAGATTGCCGCCGACCAAGGGCTGACGGCGGTCCCGTCAGCAGCAAATTTTGTGGCCCTCGATTGCGGCCATGACGGGGGCTATGCACGGGCAGTGATGCAAGCGCTTCGGGCGCGCGACTGCTTTGTGCGCATGCCGTTTGTGGCGCCCCAGGACCGCTGTATCCGCGTAACCGTGGGGAAACCCGCCGACCTAGAGTTCTTTGGTTTGCAATTACCCCTAGCGCTTGATGCTGCAAGCGAGGCAAGCGGCTAGTCAGGTCGCGCGGATCATCTTGGCGAGCCGATCAAAGACCTGATCGTTCGCGGCCAGTATCGTTCCGTCGTCCAACGGATTGCCGCCCAGGATTGACCCGATGAAGCCGCCAGCTTCTTTCACCAAAAGAATGCCCGCAGCCAAGTCCCACGGCTTTAGTCTCCGCTCCCAAAATCCATCGTATCGACCCGCTGCCACATAGGCCAGGTCCAGCGAAGCCGCCCCCCAGCGCCGCACGCCAGCGCACGCAGGCAACACTTGCGCTAGGTCGTGGAGAGTATCGGGAAGGTCAGGGCGTCCGCCAAAGGGCAGGCCTGTGGCAAAAATCATGGTGATTAAATCGCGGCGGGCGGACACCCGCAGGCGACGGTCGTTCAACCAGGCGCCCGCACCTTTTTCAGCAGCAAATACCTCGTCCCCGGCAGGGTTAAAAACTAGGGATGACACCAGTTCACCCTTGTGTTCGAGCGCGATGGACACCGCCCAGTGGGGCAACCCATGCAGAAAATTGGTGGTCCCGTCCAACGGATCCACGATCCAGCGGCGGGTGGGGTCTTTGCCGGCGACCTCGTCGCTTTCCTCGGCCAACCAGCCGTAGTTTGGCCGCGCGGTCATCAGTTCTTCGCGAATGATGTCTTCGGCGCGGGTGTCCGCACGGCTAACAAAATCCCCAGGACCCTTTGCGGACACTTGAAGGTTTTCCACCTCGGCGAAGTCGCGCATTAGGCTTCGCCCCGCCTTGCGCGCAGCTTTGAGCATGATGTTCATGTTAGCAGACATTTGCGACATTAGGCGGTTCCTCGCGGGTCGGAAGCTGCGCGTCTACGGGGTTTCGCGTGCGAAGGAAAGCCCCGCGGGACGGGTCTCAGACCAAGGCGTCGGCGTGGCGGTCACGGGTAATCAGCACAAAATCCCGCATGAAGCCGGTATCAATTTCGGCATCGCGGATCACCGCATAAAGCCGCCGGGTCAGTCCACCTTCGGTGATCGGGCGCGCCACAATGTCGTGGCCGTATTTTTCTTGCGCGAGCACCCAATCAGGCAAGACAGACACCCCACGCCCGGAGGCGACCAGAAGCATGATCACCGCTGTCAGTTCCACCTGGCGCAGCGCTCGTGGTTCCACCCGGGCGGGGGTCAAAAGCTGGGTGAAAACGTCAAGTCTGGCGCGGTCTACGGGGTAGGTGATCAACGTCTCGCCGCGCAAATCCTCGGCGGTGACAAAAGGCTTTGACGCCAGGGCGTGGTCGCGGGCGCAAACGAAGGTAGGGGCATAGTCAAACAGCGTGATGAATTCGGCGCCGGGCAAGTC
Organism: Pseudomonadota bacterium; assembly: GCA_039026255.1. Lineage (GTDB taxonomy): Bacteria > Pseudomonadota > Alphaproteobacteria > Rhodobacterales > Rhodobacteraceae > Amylibacter. Next base: position 4,300 of record JBCCMR010000109.1, on the reverse strand, counting down.
TTCTGGATCAGCCGAGATAACCAGGTCTACCTCTTCGCGGGACAGCGCCGGGAGCGCGTCAAACGCCAATCCGGGACGGATATCCACATCCACCCCGGGCCATGTCCGGCGGAAATCCTCCAGCACCGGAAAGAGCCACTCGAAACAGGCGTGGCATTCAATGGCGATGTGCATACGCCCAATGCGGCCTTGGCGTAGGTCCTCAAAATCAGCCTCAAGTTTATCCACCTGGGGCAGTACGTTTTCTGCCAGCGACAAAAGCCGGTGCCCTGCCTTTGAAAGCCGCAAAGGTTTGCTCCGCCGCAGAAAAAGCTGCATCCCCACTTGCTGCTCAAGCGCTTTGACCTGGTGGCTCAACGCGGATTGCGTGATGTGGAGAGCATCCGCCGCCCGGGCAAGCCCGCCCATTTCGTGGATCGCGCGGATCGTGCGCAGGTGGCGAAATTCTAAATACATAGGACAGCGGGTTCCTCAGGCCTTTCATGATCCTTAGAAAGAATATGAAATCGGCTCAACCCCCGCCGGACGCAAGGCAACACCACCGGACGCTGCGTCGTAGCGATGGGCGTATGATTTTCCTTGTCCCGGGCAGCCCCGCGCCCCAGCCTTTTGGGCAAAGGAGATCACCATGGCAGAAAGACGTATAGCCCAGCGGCCCGACGAGCTTGTCAAACCGGAGGTGGCGCTTAGCATGTCGGGGCAAGAGTTTATGGAGCGAATGCTGGCCGGAGAGTTTCCCGCCCCCCCGATTAGTGAACATATGAATATGCTCCTAACAAAGGTGGAAGCGGGGCGCGTCATCTTTGAAGGCACGCCCATGTTTGCCGCGTTTAACCCTATGGGAACGCTGCACGGTGGCTGGTACGGTACAATTTTAGATAGCGCCATGGCTTGTGCGGTTATGTCAGCACTGGACCGCGGGCAGTATTACACGACGCTTGAATACAAGGTGAATATCATCCGCTCGATCCCCGCGGGCATGGCTGTCACCTGCGAGGGCATCGCCGATCATGTGGGCCGCTCCACGGGTATTGCCCACGGGGAGGTCCGCGGCACTGAGGACGGAAAGCTCTATGCTACGGGGTCAACGACCTGCATGGTCATGCGCGCCTGATCGGGCGTGACGGCCCGCACACACTGTGATCCATTGCGGCTATGGAGCTTTGGGTCCCCATCACAGTGGCCGCAGCGTTCAGCCAGAACCTGCGCTTTATGCTGCAGCGCCACCTGGCAGCCACGGGTCTAAGCACCGGGGGCGCGACCTTCGCCCGTTTCGTCTTTGCCGCACCTTTGGCGGCCGCGCTCCTAGCGGTTCTTTTGGAGGTTCGGGAGGAGACCCTACCGACGGCGGGGGTACGTTTTTGGGCATTCGCTATTGCGGGCGGGGTGGCGCAAATATGCGCGACCATGCTCGTTGTAGCGCTCTTTTCCCTGCGCAGCTTTGCTGTTGGCGTCGTTTTCAAAAAAACCGAGGTGATCCAGACCGCGCTATTGGGCCTTGTGGTTTTAGGGGAGCGGGTGTCAGCAACGGGTCTCCTAGCCATTGCTGTTGGCGTCGCGGGCGTCTTAATCCTAAGCGATCCACCTGAAGGCGGGGCGGGTTGGCGCCGCTTTGCCAACCGGGCCGCGATCTACGGGCTGGCGGCAGGGGCGCTATTTGGTGTGTCCGCTATCGGCTACCGGGGGGCATCACTGGCGCTTGACGGGCATTTTTTGTTGCGGTCTGTCACGACTCTGATGTGGGTGACGGTTTTTCAGTCGGTTGCCATGGCGCTTTGGCTGGGTTGGCGCGAACCGGGGGAGGTTACTCGCGTCCTACGCAATTGGAAGGTCACCGCGCTTGTGGGGCTGACCGGTATGATCGGCAGCCTAGGCTGGTTTACCGCGTTTACGCTCCAGAACGCCGCCTATGTAAAAGCGCTAGGGCAAATCGAACTGGTGTTTTCATTCCTGGCAAGCTGGCTGGTCTTTCGCGAGAAAACCACAACTCGGGAGCTTTTGGGCACCGCATGCGTTGTTGTAAGCATCGTGCTTCTTGTGCTTGCGATCTAACGGGGCCCGTCCGCCAAGGGTTCCCACGTCGATGGTTTCGGCAAAAATTCCTGCCGATCAACCCGCGATTTTGCGTCAACGGCCCACCGCAGGTCTATGAACGTATGGCAGGCAAGGCGCCCAAGCTTCCCGCGAGCGCTTTTTTGCGTCAATTCAGAGGGGTCAGCCGAAATAGTCGGCCGGGTCCGCCCAGGCGATGCCCAGCAAGCGCTGCTAGGTGCCACGCAAAGACGCTGTTGGAGCTGATGGCCGGGCGGTTGATGTCGCGTTCTACCGCTTCAACAACTGCAAAACTGCGCAGGTTGGTACAGCTGGCAAACACCGCGTCGGCGTCGGGCACGGCCACTTGCCTTAGTCCTTCTGCCACAGAGCGGGGCGCAATTCGCGCGACGGTCTCTTCGGCGCTTTGACCAAATGTAGCGTCTGCTACCACGTGAATGCCCGCAGCTTCGAGCGCACGGCGTAGGGCCGCGGCGGTTTGCGGCTCGTAGGGGGTTAAAAGACCAAGCCGCCGCACATTCAGAGCACGGCAAGCCACTAGAAGCGCGCTCAAGGGATCGGTGACCGGCGTTTCTGATGTCGGCGCACCGGCAGGAACGCGACCAGCGCCTTTGGCAACAAGCGCCGCAACCCGGTCGCGTCCAATGACCGTGGCACCTGATGTGCAGCCGTATCCCACTGCACCAAAACCCGCGGACCAGGGCAAAAGCGTCGCGGCGGCAGGCAGGTCCGCAGCCATACGAGCAAGAGTTTCGGGATTTACGTCCGGGGCGCTTGGCACCCGGGTAACATATGTCGGGACCTTAGCCCGGGTGAAAAGCGGCAAAACCTCCGGCTCCATCACCTGATCGGTAGACAGTGCCACAATCCCCACAGCACGGGGGCCCGCATCCGCACTTTCAAACGGCAATGAAATGGTCAGCGCAGAAACCCCCGAAGCCCATGGGTGCGCGCAGCAGGGCCCGCCTACCCGGTGCGTTCAAGACTGATCTCTTCGGGGGCTTCACGCAAGCGGCTGCGCAAAAGTTCAAGCATTTCTTGGCCCGACCGGGCGCCGCCACCGCCGTCGCGGTTCATACGACGGAAGAAGCGCTTCGCACCGGCGACCAATTCTTGGTCCTGGGCTGTTTGCGCGATCGAGCTGACAAACTGCGCGGCATAGCGCATCTGATTGGCATCGCGGGCAGGCAGCGCAGTTTCCAACACCCCTGTTATGCGCACCAGGTCCTCCAAAAACGCTTCACCATCGATGCTCCATGCCGGGTCGTGCACCTCAATCCGTCGGGCCTGGCTCGGCTCCGTTTTGACAAGGTCAGAGATCAACGACTGAAATTTCTCCAAGTCCATGACTGGCTTGGGCACAAAACGGTCGGCGCCCAAAGCCTGTGCCCGCTGGCCGAGCTGGCCTTCGTCATCGATGCTCATGGCGACAATCGCTTGACCGTCAGCCCGATGCCGGTGCAATTCGTCGATGAGGGCAAATCCTGCATCATCAGGCAAACCCACGTCGACCATAACCACATCAGGGCGATACATTGCCAGGTGCCGCCGCGCAGCGGCCACGCTATTGGCGCGCCTGAGTTTCGCCCCCGAGCGCAGCGCCATCAGGCGCACCGCTTCCGAACAAAAGCGGCTGTCTTCGACAAGAAGAATGGTGGTTCCGGTCAGCGGACGCGTGACCCTAACAGGTGCGGCAAATGGGTCCGATGTCATATGAAAACTCCCCTCAGAGTTGCTCCATCTGTGCCATAAGGACGCCAACAACCCTAATAACCCCCTAACATGCCGAAAAATTTCTAACGCCAGTTTGCCGCGTTGCACCGGGTCGGGCTGCGCGGTACGCAGCGCCGACCCAAGCGAAGGAGCTCGCCGATGATCGGCCGCCTTAACCATGTTGCCATCGCCGTCCCCGACCTGGATGCCGCCGCGGATCAGTATCGCACCACACTCGGCGCCAAGGTTGGTGCGCCTCAGGACGAACCTGACCATGGGGTACGCGTGATCTTTATTGAACTGCCCAACACCAAAATTGAGCTTTTACACCCCCTGGGTGAAAGCAGCCCTATCCAGGGCTTTCTGGACAAAAATCCTGCCGGCGGCATTCACCACATCTGTTACGAAGTCGACGATATCATCGCCGCCCGCGACACCCTCCGCGCCAGCGGCGCCCGCGTGTTGGGCACCGGCGAACCAAAAACCAGATGATGGCGTAAAGAACCAGCGCGGCGCCGACGGTCATACCTGCTCC
>JBCCMR010000108.1:0-9492 GCA_039026255.1 Pseudomonadota bacterium | reverse complement strand
GACCCAAGCCGCGCGCCCAGAAAAGCCCGCCGCACTCTTTCGGGCGCAGGCCGCCACCCCTTGTCCCGCCGTGGGCGCGCGCCGCAGCTACGGGGACGCGCCCCTTAACACTGGTGGGCGCGTTGTGCTGACCGAGCGGCTTGACCGGATCGTCAGCGCAGATCTCGAAACCGGGCACATCGTGGCCGAGGCGGGCGTGGGTCTTGCCACGCTCCTGCGCACCTTCGCGCCCAAGGGCTGGATGCCCCCGGTCATGCCCGGCACGGGCTTTGCCACCGTGGGCGGCGCTATTGCCATGGATGTGCACGGCAAAAACCACCACGGCGCTGGGACTTTCGGCCAACATGTTGCCGCCATCGATCTGGCCACCCCTGCAGGGCCACGCCGCATCACCCCAGACGGCGACGCAGCACTTTGGCGCGCCACGGTAGGCGGGCTTGGCCAGACCGGCCCGATCCTGCGCGCCGACCTGCGGCTCAGCCCCTGCTCCAGCCAACTGATCCAGGTGGATGAACGCCGGGCACCCGACCTCGACACCCACATGGCCATGTTGCGCGACAGCCGCGCCACCTATTGCGTCGGCTGGATCGACGGCACCGCCCGGGGCGACGCCCTGGGCCGCGGCATCCTGGAAGAGGCGGAGCTGACCTCGTCCACTATGGCGCCTGCCCTGCGCAAGACCCGGCGGGTCCCCATCGACGCCCCGGCATTTGCCCTTTCGCCACCAACGGTGCGGGCATTCAACCGGCTCTACTACGGGCGCGTGCCCCGGGATGGGCGCGGCGTGTTGCGCGCGCTCGAAGACTTTTTCTTTCCACTCGACAAGATCCACGACTGGAACCGGCTCTACGGCAAGCGCGGCTTTCACCAATTTCAGTGCGTGCTGCCCGACGCGACCGCACCTGACACGTTGCGCGCCATGCTCATGCGCATATCGGATGCGGGTCTGGCGTCGCCCCTAGCCGTGCTCAAACGAACCGGGCCCGGGCGCGAGGGCTACCTGTCCTTCCCCATGGAGGGATATACCCTCGCGCTCGATTTCCCGAACGGTGCCAGTGCGCGCGCGTTGATCGAAACGCTCAACCAGATGACGCTCGACGCCCAAGGCCGGGTCTATTTCGCGAAAGACAGCACCGCCACGCCCGCGATGGCCGCCGCCATGTACCCCGAACTGCCCACCTGGCGCGATGCAGTGGCCAAGGTGGACCCGACCGGCGCATACGCCACCGACCTTGTGCGCCGCCTAGGTCTGCGCGATGGCTGACACCTGGATTATCCTCGGCGCTAGCAGCGCCATGGGCCGCGCCTTTGCCCGCCAAGCGGCAGGCGAAGGCTGCCACGTGATCCTGTGCGCCCGCGACGCGGCCGACCTGGACGCGCTTGTCACCGACACCGACCTGCGCAGCGCCGACGGCGCCCAGGGCGCCGTCTTTGACGTGCGCGACCCGGCGACATTCGCTCCGATCTACGAAGCAGCCAAGGACCGCCCCGGCACGATCAACGCGGCGGTCTTTGTGGGCTCCATGCCCGCCCAGGGGGCCATCGACACCGACCCGGCGCTCATCGACACCACCGTGACCGACAGCTTTACCGGCCCGGCCCGCTTCCTCACTGGCCTGGCTCCGATCATGGAGGACCGCGGCAGCGGCACCGTCATCGGCGTGGGTTCCGTGGCAGGCGACCGCGGACGCATCGGTAACTATGTCTACGGCGCTGCAAAGGCGGGCTTTCACACCTACCTATCAGGCCTGCGCAACCGGCTGACCCGGTCAGGCGGGCATGTGGTCACCGTCAAACCAGGCTTTGTGGACACCGCTATGACCTGGGGGCTGCCTGGACTGTTTCTTGTGGCCAGCCCCGAGGCTGTGGCCCGCGATCTTTGGCGCGCGGCCGAGCGGCGCCGCGATGTGATCTACACCCCATGGTTTTGGCGCATCATCATGACGATTATCTGCGCCATCCCCGAACGCATCTTCAAAAAGATGAGCGTTTGATATAGCTTAGCCCAGCTCACCTGCGGCGTAAAACAGCAGGATTACCGTAATCCCCAGGATCAGCAGCCCCGTGCGGTCGCGCATGGCAAAGACGATGGGGTCATAATCCTGCTTCCCCTGCCAGCCCAAAAGCACCATACGAATTTGCCAGAACGCCAGCGGGATCAGCGCCAGACGCAGCATCCATGGGTGTTCGTAAAGCGTCAGCCCTGTGGCCGAAAAGGTGTAGAGCAAAAAGACCAGAAGGCTGAAAAAGACGCCCAACCCCGCGATGTTGAGGAGGTCCCCACGGTCGGCGGGTGTATAACCGCGCCCGGGCACCTTGCCGTCGGATTTCGCAAGCGTCAGTTCGGTGAGCCGCTTCACGCAGCCGAGCGCCAGGAAGGTGGGGAAGATAAACGCTATTAGCCAGCCAGACGCCTCAACCTGCGCGGCAAGTCCGCCCGCGATCACCCGCAAGGTATAGAGCCCGGCAAGCGTCGCGATATCCACCCAGCGCAGACGCTTGAGCACCAACGAATAACTGAGCGAGAGCGCCATATAAACCGCAACAACCCCTAAAAGCGCCCAATTGATCAGCGCACCCGCGCCCAGGGCGAAGACCCCCAAGGCGAGGCTCATGAGCATGGCGTCAGGTATCCGCGCGTTTCCCGCCGCCAGCGGACGGAAGCGTTTTTTCGGGTGCTGCCTGTCGGCCTCCAGGTCCAACAAATCGTTGACGATATAAATCGAGGATGCTGCGGCGCTGAAGGCCGCGATGGCAAAGAACACCCGCATTACCGCTACAGGGTCCACCGTGTGCGCGGCAATGAGCGGTAAAAGAAGCAGCACGTTCTTAACCCATTGGTGCGGGCGCAGTCCCATCGCCAGTGACCGCCGTGACCAGCCTTTGTGGAGCCGCGTGACCTCAACCCCTTCGGCGTCAAGCGTCGCCGCCACGCCGGGATGGTGCCCCACGACGATGGCCTCTTTGGCGTGGCGCCAGACGGCCAGGTCCACCCGACTGTCGCCCACATAATCAAAACCGCCCCGTCCATAGCGATCGATCAGCGCCTGGGCCTTGGCGTCACCTTTTAGGTTAACCACACCGTCGGACCCGATGTGGTCGCCAGCAATCCCATGGTGCGCTGCCAAGCGCTCCACCAAGGCCCTGTCTGATGCCGAGGCGAAAACAACCTGTCGCCCAGCGGCTTGCGCCTGGCGTACCAAAAGTTCCACATCCGGGTTCACGGGCAAAAGCTCCACTCGGATGTCGGCAAGCCGTACGATTTCCTCTTTCAGCCGCGCCCGGTCACCCCAATGGTCACGCGCCGTGCGCAGCGTCTCCCAGGGGGCCTTACCAAGGGCCAGCCAGAACCCCTCAAAGAGCATATCCGTTTTCAGGAACGTGCCGTCGATATCTACCACAAGCGGGCGCGTCATTGGCTAACACTCCGGCGAAAGACGCAACCGTCAGTGGGGTATTTCGGCGGCGTCATGCATAGGCTCCGCGCAACTTGCCAGGCGGCCACAACCTTGGGCACGTAGGCGCGCGTTTCCGGGTAGGGCGGCACGCCCGAATGTTTGCGCACCGCACCTTCGCCAGCGTTGTAGCCAGCGAGGGCCAAAAGCGGGTCACCTTTGAATTCCTTTAGCAACCATGCGAGATAGGCCGCCCCACCGCGGATAGACTGTTTGGGATCGGTACGATCAACGACGTCAAAACGTGCGGCGGTGTCTTCCATAAGTTGCATGAGCCCCGTAGCACCGGCCTCGGACACGGCGTCAGCGCGGCCGGAACTTTCAACGCCCATGACGGCCAGCACCAGCGCCGGTGAGATATCTTTGCCCAGAGTGGCCAACAGAATGTCCTTACCGTGGCGGTCAGCTAATGTTTGATATGTGCTTATACGCGGCGCCAGCGTGCGCGCCTTTGTGCTGCGCGCGACAGTTGTCACTGCTGCATCAAGTCGCGCAAAGTCTGCGGCAGCTAAGTCGGGGGAATGCACACCCCAGAACCAGTCTGACAGGTCTGATTTGGCGGCGATCTTAGCGGGAGCCGCCCTTTCAGCCGCCGCCTTGGTCGCGGTTTCCCGGGTGGTCTTTTCGCGATTCACCCGCTTATACCAGTCTTCCTCGGGGGTGATCTGGACGTCGATCATCTTCTGCCCGGGCGCCTTTGCGCTTTTGAAAGTAATGCCCTGGGCCTCAGCCCCCGGAGCCAAGAAAAACGCCCCAGTCAGGAGCATTAAAGCCGTCCATTTCATCAGGTAGCCTGCTGCTTTTTTATTGTTATTGAGCGGCAGAGTCGCAAATCTTAGACGCCAAAGCCAGCACGCACCCGCGGTCGTGCGGTCAGTCTGTGGCGCGACTATGGCCAGAGCGCCACAGTCCGCCGCATCGCCGCCGTTTCAACAGGTTATTTTGTTGAAAATTGAACTTTAGAAAATTGAATTCGTTGGTCTTTCTAGAATAATATCGGGAAATCTAAGAAACCATGAAGATACCATTTTTGACGCCAAAGTATCGCCCCAATTGGATTTCATAACCCTGAGCCATGGACAGCGGGCCTAACGGGCAAATGACGAGGCAGCCCCCGGGATCGCGCAGCACCATAATACGAAACCAAACGTGACCTTGGAGGGTACACCAATGAAACTGTTCAAATTCAAAAAAGACGAATCCGGCGCCGTGACTGTGGACTGGGTCGTGCTGACCGCTGCTCTGGTTCTGGTCGGCGGCGTGGTCGTGACCGCGATCCGCGGCGGCATGGAAAACCTGGCCGCTGATATCAACACCGAACTGTCGACGACGTCGGTGTCCTAAGTCGCGAACCGACTTTCGCGGGGGCCCGGGCCTTGGGCCTGGGACCTCCGCACCCCCACCCACACTTTCAATATCCTGCCCACCGCGCGCGATCACAGATCGGGACGCGGTTTTTTCGTCCTTGGCCTGTGCGCCGCCATTTCACCGCACGCCTCGCAAAGCGGACGGGACCTTCTCATCAAAATGTTCGTTTTGTCTAAAAAGCTCCGCAATGAGGTCAGAATGGGGTCATGAAATCCTCACGCTTTGATGGGACAAAGGTTACCAGAGGAGAGCACCGGATTAACTCCGGGCCAAAATAACGGGTGAAATGATGCGTATCGTGTTTGCACTGATCCTTTTTATGGGGATCGCGATTGCCGGGGGCGCCGTCTACATGGCTATGGAACGGTTCAATCAGTATGAGGCCGCTTTGGCGCATAGCCGCTCCAAGTCGGGGCCGCAGATCAAACTGGCAAAGGTCTATGTGGCCAAGTCGCCGCTTGAATATGGCCAGCAGCTGACCAGGGACGATGTGACCTTGGTGGACTGGCCCGCCGCACATCTGCCCGAAGGCGTCTTCAAAGAAGAAGAGGCGCTCTTGGGTTCGGGTGAAGACGGCGATGTGCGCACAGTCGTGCGCGAAATGGTCCCGGGCGAAGTGGTCTTGGCCACCAAACTGACCGGACGGGGCGAAGACGCAGGCGTGTCGTCGCGACTGGAGCGGGGGATGCGTGCCTTCGCGATCCGCGTCGATGTGGCGTCCGGCGTGTCAGGCTTCTTGCGGCCGGGCGACCGGGTGGATGTCTACTGGACCGGGCGCAATGGCGGCGAGGTGGTGACAAAGCTCATCCTCGACGACCTGGAACTTATCGCCATCGACCAGTCTGCCGACAGCGCCCGCAACCGCCCCACTGTGGCGCGCACCGTGACCGTGTCCGCTGACAGCCGAACCATCGCCGCCCTGGTGCAAGCCCAATCGACCGGCAGCCTGCTTTTGTCGCTGCGCGGTATCGGCGACGACAGCAATGACGCGGGCATCGAAGTGACCCACCGGGACCTTCTGGGCATCGAAGAGGAAGAGGAAGTTGTCGTGAAAGAAAAGCAGGTCTGCACAATAAAGAACCGCCGCGGGTCCGAGGTAATCGAAATCCCCATCCCCTGCGCCAACTGATCGCCAAAACATCCTTAGATCGGCAAATGCCGACCCTAAAGTAATCGGCCAAAGCTGGGGCGTCCCACCGGGGCGCCCTACCACATTTAGCGGTTCACCTGGAGCCTGTTGCCCATTGCCCACATACACTCTGCGCAGTAATCCCTTGAATCTTGATTAAAAACTGAACCTGCCGCAAGGTGCGGCTAATAACCGGGGAAAAATATCCCGGATAAGGCAGTATCCCGTGATCAGAGAGGCAGGATCACATGACCCTACGCAACCTGTTTAGCGCAGGCCTAGTTGGCCTTTGCGCGACCGGCATCACCCTACCCACCATGGTTGACGCGCAAAACGTGCTTCGGATCATGCGCGGGGCATCCACCAGTTCCATCAAGGTCTCGGTGAACCGCGCCATCGTCATGGAAAGCGAAATGCCCTTTGCAGAGCTTTCGGTGGCCAACCCCGGCATCGCAGACATCGCAACGCTCTCGGATCGGACGATTTACGTGCTGGGCAAAAGCCCCGGACGCACGACGCTTACGCTTTTGGGAGCCGACGGCCAGCTTTTGACCAACGTTGACGTGCACGTGTCCCCCGACCTAGCAGAATTCAAAGAACGTCTCCGGGAAATCCTACCCAAAGAACGCATCGAGGTGCGCACCGCCAATGATGGGATCGTCCTGTCAGGGCGCGTATCAGGCAAGCAAAAGCTTCAGCGCGCGCTCGACCTCGCCGAACGCTATGCGCCCGACCGGGTGACAAACCTTATGGTGGTGGGTGGCATTCAGCAGGTCATGCTAAAGGTGCGCTTTGCGGAAATGCAGCGCTCGGTCGCTAAAAATCTATCGTCGTCCATCGGCGTGAATGTCACCGGCAACACGGTCAGCCAGGTCGGTACCGGCGCCTTCCTGCAAAACCCGACCCTGCCCGGCACAACGGGCGCGACCAACACCAATCAGGGCGCGTTTTCCATTGGTTTCACCTCGGGCGATCTTGCGATCAACCTGCTTTTGGAGGCTTTGGAAACCAAGGGCCTGGTTCGAACGCTGGCGGAACCCAACATTGTGGCCATTTCGGGCAACGAGTCAAAATTCCTTGCTGGCGGCGAATTTCCGGTGCCCGTGGCCGACGGCGACGGCATCAAGATCGACTACAAGCCTTTTGGTATTGAGCTAAAGTTCAAGCCAGTGGTGGTCCAAGACAACCTGATCCAACTCACCATCAACACCGCGGTCAGCGAAATCGACACGACCCAATCAATCCAGGTCGGCAATACTATTGTGCCCGCTTTTTCTCGGCGCGAGGCGCAGACCGTGGTCGAAATGCACGACGGCCAGTCGATGGCCATAGCCGGTCTTTTGCAGGATGACTTCACTGATTTGGCAAGCCAGGTCCCTTGGATCGGCGATGTTCCTATCCTAGGCGCGCTTTTCCGCTCGGCGAACTACAACCGCCAGCAGTCCGAGCTTGTGGTCATCGTGACCCCCCACCTGGTTACCCCGGTCGATAGCGAAAGTCTCGCGCTGCCCACCGATCGGGTGCGCATCCCCAACGAAGCAGAGCTTTTTCTGCTGGGCAACACCCAGGGCGCAGAACGGCGCACGGGCGGTGGCGTGACCAAAGGCGCCGGCACCGTGGAAAGCCAGGACCTGACCGGGTCCTATGGTTATGTGATGGAGTGATCGACATGAACCGGAACACAACATTCGCCCTGGCGCTGATTGTGGCGCTCCCAGCTTGCGGGGTTACAGACCGCGGCTTTTCCTACCTGGGACCGGAAGCGGGCTCCGAGATCACCCGCAACGACCTGGGCGTCAGCACGGCGCAAAACGTGGCGGTGCAATCAGGACAATTGGCACAGATGGTCGCCAACTTGACCCGGAAGTTTGCCGCAGAAGTGCCCGCCCGAATCAATTTTGCTTTCAATTCATCGGCCTTAGACGACACCGCCCGGGCTGCGCTGCGTCAGCAAGCAGAATGGATCAAACGCCATCCACAGATTGTGTTCCGGGTCTATGGGCACACCGACAAAGTCGGCTCCAACGCCTATAACCGCCGCCTGGGACACAGGCGCGCGCGGGCCGCAGTGAACTATCTGGTGTCGCTTGGCGTGTCACGTTCGAAGGTCAAAGCGGTGGCGAGCTTCGGCGAAACCCGGCCGCTTGTGCTCACCGAAGGTCCCAGCCGAGAGAACCGGCGCACCGTGACCGAGGTGACAGGTTTTGTGAAACCGCGCCGGTCCGGCACTCTTGATGGCAAGTACGCCAAGACCGTCTATGACAGCTACATCAGCACCACTTTCGTAGTGGAAAACTCGGACGAGTGATCGCACAAATGCTACATAATTCGGGCGAATTTCCCTAAATTTGCGCGGGTTTATCGCAAAAAGACCACATTCCGGCGCTAAGCCGGTGGCAGCGTATCCCAGGTCCGGTGGACGCAATTCAAGAACGGCGATAGGCCGCGTATCGGTGGAATGAGGCGATGAGCGAAGGGTCCGAAAATCAAGCGACGGTGGTGGCCTGCGCCATCGCCCGCAACATCGACGATTTTGACCTGCTTATCGAGGATATGGAGGCCGAGTTCGGCGAAGGTTGGGGCGCGCTGACGTTCCAAACAGCACCGGGGGTCTTCACCGGCGATCTGGGCAAAGACCTCAAATATGTCATGGTTGCGGTCGATAAGACCGATGAAGAAGACCTGTCTCCGGTGGCCGGGGTGATCCGCGCTGCACGGGAAGCCGGTATCAAGGTCGTGCTAGTGCCTCACGACCTCAATACGATCGCGCTGCACCAGTTGATGCGCATGGGCTCAGACGACTTTGCGCCCTACCCGCTGCCCGAAGGGGCGCTACACGACGCGATCGAGCGCGTTTCCCAGGAACCTGAGCCCATGCCCCAGCCCGCGCCAACCATGGCCGCGGGCGCCGCCGAATCTGCGGATCGCAATGGGGTGATTTTGCCGGTTTACGGGCTTTCCGGCGGGGTGGGTGCGACGACATTTGCCACCAACATGGCCTGGGAGCTGCAGAAATCTCTCGAAAAAGAGGGTAAAAAGGTCTGTATCCTGGACTTCGACTTCCAGTACGGGGCGGTCAGCACCTACCTGGATGTGCCCCGCACAGAAAGCGTCTTCGAGTTTCTTTCAGACGCCGCCAACGCCGACCGGGACGCGATGGTGTCGGCCATGGAAAGCTATCGGGACAAGCTTGCAGTGCTTCCCGCCCCCAACGACGCGTTGCCGCTCGAATTTGTGGAACCCGAGGGCATCCGACAGATCATTACGCTTGCGGCTGCAAACTATGACTTTGTTATCATTGACGTTCCCCAGGCGCTCACCTCTTGGTCCGAGATCGTCCTGGAAGCCGCGCACATCTATTTTGCGGTGCTTGAGTTGGACATGCGCTCGGCCCAGAACGCCCTGCGGTTCCTGCGCACGCTCAAAGCCGAGGACCTGCCCTTTGAAAAAGTGCAGTTCATCCTGAACCGGGCGCCCAAGTTTACCGACCTTTCTGGCAAATCGCGGGTCAAACGTATGGCCGAAAGCCTGGAGATCGAG
>JBCCMR010000107.1:0-9529 GCA_039026255.1 Pseudomonadota bacterium | reverse complement strand
GACCCGTACAAGTTTCGTAGATGACCTCCCTCCGGGCACAGTACTGGCCATCTTTGCGCTAGAGGAACCTGGCGAAACGACCGTGGTTTCCGCGGGTGACACGGTGGTGCTTGTGCGCCTGGTGGCGGTCACCGACGTGGACCCGACCCAAGACACAATTTCCGCTGCGGTTGAGCGGCTGCAGGCCCAGCGGGACGCGACCGTAGCGCTCGATATGCTCGATCTTTTTAGCCGGGCCGTTCAGGCGCGCGTCGAGGTGGATATCAACCGCACGGCCATTAACCAGATCAACAGTCAGATCATGGGTGTCGCGCCATGACCCTTGCCCCATGACCACCCTTGTTCCGGCGTTCGACGCCTTCGCTGCGACCCATGGCGCCGGGGAAAACCAGGTGGTTTACGCGCGGCTGACGGCGGACCTGGACACGCCGGTGAGCCTGATGCTCAAGCTGGCCCAGGCGCGCACCGACAGCTTTATTCTCGAAAGCGTCACCGGCGGCGACCAGCGGGGGCGCTTTTCCTGTATCGGTATGAAACCCGATTTGGTGTGGCAGTGCCGCGGCAAAACCAGCCGGATCAATCGTCAAGCGCGCTTTGATGCGAACGCGTGGCAAGATATCGACGGTCCGCCTCTGGATACCCTGCGGGCGGTCCTGTCGGAAAGCCACATAACACTCCCCGAAGGTCTGCCAGCAATCGCCGCGGGTCTTTTTGGCTATCTTGGCTATGACATGATCCGCCTGGTGGAACGCTTGCCGGACCAAAACCCCGATCCTTTGGGACTGCCGGACGCGGTGATGATGCGGCCGTCGGTGGTGGTTGTCGTTGACGGTGTAAAAGACGAAATCACTGTGGTCTCGCCGGTTTGGGCCGCTGATGGGCTCGGGGCCCGGGCCGCCTATAATCAAGCGGCCGAACGGGTGATGGACGCGATCCGCGATCTTGACCGCCCAGCACCATCCTCCACGGTGATGGCCGACGAAGGCGCCGTTGGCGCGCCTGTGTCCAACACCACCAAAAAGGCCTATTTTGGCGTTGTCGAGCGGGCGAAAGAGTACATCCGCGCCGGCGACATTTTCCAGGTGGTGCCAAGCCAACGGTGGGCGCAGCCTTTTGCGCTGCCGCCATTTGCTCTTTACCGGGCGCTGCGACGCACTAATCCATCGCCTTATATGTTCTTTTTCAACTTCGGCGGCTTCCAGGTGGTTGGCGCCAGCCCCGAAATCCTTGTGCGCGTCAAAAACGGCGAGGTCACCGTGCGCCCCATCGCGGGCACCCGCCCCCGGGGCGCAACCCATGCCGAAGACCAAGCGCTTGAGGCGGAGCTTTTAGCGGACCCTAAAGAATGTGCCGAGCATCTGATGCTCCTCGACCTGGGACGCAACGACGTGGGGCGCGTGGCGCGCATCGGCACCGTGGAACCAACGGACCGCTTCATCATCGAACGCTACAGCCATGTGATGCACATCGTCTCGAACGTGGTGGGTCAGCTTTCGCCAGACCACGACGCGCTCAGCGCGCTTTTGGCTGGACTTCCTGCCGGCACGGTTTCGGGCGCGCCCAAAGTCCGCGCCATGGAGATTATCGACGAGCTTGAGACTGAAAAACGCGGCGTATACGGGGGAGGCGTTGGCTATTTCTCCGCGAACGGAGAGATGGATATCTGCATCGCGCTGCGCACCGGGGTCGTCCAAAATAGCACACTCTACATCCAGGCGGGGGGCGGCGTTGTCTACGACAGCGACCCCGAAGCGGAATGGCAAGAGACCGTCAACAAGGCCAACGCACTAATCAAAGCCGCCGAAGGCGCAGCCGATTTCGTGAGCCTTCGGGGCAATATGTAAGTCCAGCCGCCGCAGAAGAAGCTTCGCGCAGGAAGCTTCTTCTCGGCCGCTAAAGCGTCGCTAAAAGACCGCGCGTGCTCCCGTCTTTTTCATCGGGCACAGGCTGGCCTTCCACCAGGGGCAGCATCGCCGTGGCCAATTCTTTGCCCAATTCGACCCCCCACTGGTCAAAACTGTTAATGCCCCAAACTACGCCTTCCACAAACACCCGGTGTTCATAGAGCGCAATGATCCGGCCCAGGGTACGCGGGTCCAGCTTATCGTAAAGGATCGTGACCGAGGGGCGGTTCCCGGCAAACACCCGGTGGGCGGCCTGACGCTCCAGCTCATCACCGGTCAGGCCCTTTGCAGCCATTAGCGCCCGCGCCGCATCCCGGTCGCGACCCCGCAAAAGCGCCTCGGACTGGGCTAGGCAATTTGCCAAGAGCAGCCGATGCTGGTGGGCCAGATCGGGCTCATGACCCTGGCGGGCCACCAAAAATTCGCAGGGCACCAGGCGTGTGCCCTGGTGGATCAACTGGTAAAAAGCGTGCTGGCCGTTGGTTCCTGGTTCGCCCCAGACAATGGGCCCAGAGCTGCGCGCCAGCCCGCTGCCGTCCATCGCCACCCCTTTGCCATTGGACTCCATATCCAGCTGCTGCAAATAGGCAGGCAGCCGCGATAGCCGCTGGTCATAGGGCAGCACTGCGCGGGTGGCGTAGCCCATGACGTTGGCGTGCCAAAGCCCGGTCAAAGCCAAGAGCACTGGCAGATTTTCTGCAGGCGGGGCCTCGCGAAAATGGGTGTCCATTTCCGCCCCGCCCCGCAGAAACGCCTCAAAAGCTGGTGGACCAATGGCGATCATCAGCGAAAGCCCGATCGGCCCCCAAACCGAATAGCGCCCGCCAACCCAGTCTTCGAAGCCGAAGACATGCTCCGACGGCACGCCAAAGGCGGCGGTTTTGTCTTCAGCCGTAGAGAGCGCGGCCAAATGTTCGCCCATGCGTTCGGGTGAGACGACCCGGGCTAACCAGGCGCGTGCCGTGGCAGCGTTGGTCATTGTTTCGATCGTCGTGAACGTTTTCGACGCCACAATCACAAGCGTTTTTGCCGGGTCGAGCCCGGCCAGGGTGTCGGCGATATCCGCACTGTCAACATTTGACACAAAATGCACCCGCGGGCCGTCGCAGTAAGGCGCCAGTGCCTGAACCGCCATGGCTGGCCCCAGGTCAGAGCCCCCGATGCCGATATTGATCACATCCGTAAAGCGCCCGCCGACACCCTGGGCGCCACCACCGCGCACGGCCTCGGCGAAACGGGCCATGGCGGCCCGAGTAGCGCGCACACCTGGCATCACATCTTGGCCGGCGACCATGATCGCCGCCTCGGGCCCTGCGCGTAGGGCCGTGTGGAGCACCGCGCGCCCCTCGGTTTCGTTGATCGGCGCGCCAGAAAACATCATCTCCCTTCGGCTGGGAAGGCCCGCTTCTTCGGTCAGCGCAATGAGGTCGTCCAAGGCCGCGCGGTCGATGGCCGTTTTTGATAGATCCAACAACATGTCCCCAAGGCGCGCTGAAAAGCGCTCAAACCGCTCCGGGTCATCGGCAAAAAGCCCCAAAATTGAGCGGTCTTTGGCAGCCTCTCCTTGGGCGGCAAGGGCGGTCCATTTCGTCATGGCGGGTCCTTTTGCTGGTATTGAGAAAGCCGGTCGCAAGCGGCGCGTAGACGATCACAGGGCCCAATGCACCGTCGCGTGGGGGAGCACGGCGCGCACTGGGGCTTCTTCCACCGGGCCGTCCGCCAACGCCCGGTCAAGGGCCGCACGTTTTTCAGCCCCGGTGATCAAAAGATGTACCGCCCCTGCGCCGGCTAAGACTATTGCCGACAGGGTCAGGCGCGGCTCTGGCGCGCCAGGGGCCTCAATAGCAAGCACAGGTGGAGCATCGGGCGCTAGGGCCGCCGACAACCGCGCCGCCCCAGGAAAAAGGCTTGCGGTGTGCATATCGGCGCCCATACCCAAGACACAGATATCCAGGGGCAACGCCCGCGCCACCCGGGCTGCGACCTCTTTCGCGGCGGCGTCGTGATTTTGTGTCTCGGCGCTCATGGTCACCTCTTGGGCTGCGGCCGCACGCCCGCGCAAAAGTGTTTCGCGCACAAGTCTGATGTTTGATCGATCGTCATCCAACGCAACGCGACGTTCGTCGGTGAGCATCACGCGCACCCGCTGCCAGCGAAGCGGTCGCTCTCGTAGCCTTTCAAAGAACGGCGCCGGGGTTGTTCCGCCAGGCACGGCAAGGGTCGCCGCGGCGGTTTCCGCATCCGCTTCAAGGGCCGCCTCAAGCGTGGCTGAAACCTGGGCAACAAGACCGTCAAAAAGCGCGTTCCGGTCCGGGTATTCAATGAACTTCATGGCCGGTCTTTCCTTTTCTCACTGCCAGCATTGCGGCAAACGCTTCGCGCGCGCACAGAGAAGTCACGCCTTGATCTCGCGCCATCGCCGCCCGTCCCGGTGCAGTAGCATCAGACTGTCCTCTGGGCCCGAGCCACCGGAGTCGTACTCCGGCGGCTCAGCGTCCGCGGCTTCCCATGCGGCAATGATCGGGTCCATCCAGGCCCAGGCAGCCTCCACCTCGTCTCCGCGCATGAAAAGCGTTTGGTCGCCGCGGATCACGTCCATGATCAGCCGCTCATAGGCGTCGGGCACAAAAGCCACTTCGTCGCCCCAGGCTTCTGCGAACGTCATATCCAGGGGTACTTCCGCCAAGCGCATACCACCGGGGCCCGGGTCTTTGATGGTTACGCGCAGCGTCATGCCTTCGTTCGGTTGCAGGCGGATCGCCAACACGTTTCCCTTACGTCCCGTGTCGCGGGGAAATATCGAATGGGGCGGGTCTTTGAACACCACGGCGATTTCGGACAGGCGCGCGCGCAGGCGCTTGCCACTGCGCAGGTAAAACGGCGTGCCCGCCCAGCGCCAGTTGGCAACCCGGACCCGCAGCGCAGCAAAGCTGTCTGTGCGGCTGGCCGGATCGCCCGCGTGATCTCGGTAGCTGTCGCCAGGCTCCCGGCCCAGATACTGGCCGCGCACGATATCGCCGGGGCCTACCGGTTCAAGCGCGCGGATCACCTTGAGCTTTTCGTCGCGCACCGCGTCCGCGCCGTACTGGGACGGGGGCTCCATCGCGGTCAGGCACAAAAGTTGCATCAGGTGGTTTTGAACCATGTCTCGCAAGGCGCCCGATTTGTCGTAATAACCTCCGCGTCCGGCCACATCGACGGTTTCGGCCACGGTGATCTGTACGTGATCCACGTGCTGGGCGTTCCAAAGCGGCTCAAATAGCGCGTTGCCAAAGCGCACGGCCATCAGATTTTGTACTGTCTCTTTGCCGAGGTAGTGGTCAATGCGATAGACTTGGGTTTCGTCAAAAACCGCACGTAGTTCAGCATTGAGCGCCACGGCACTGGCGCGGTCCCGGCCAAATGGCTTTTCCACGACAACCCGCGTGGCGGGACCCGCCAGACCGTGCGCAGCGATCTTTTGAGCGATCTCACCGAAGAGGCTCGGACCGACGGAAAAATAGATTGCGCGGATCACATCTGGGCGGAGTTTGGCCAGAAGAGCGCGCCAGCCGTCGTCTTTTGACACGTCCAAAGGCACATAATCGAGCTTTGCCAGAAACCGGTCCATATCCGGCCCCACGCAAAGCGTGTCGCGGGCGAATTCCGTGAGCGCCTCGCGCGCGAACTTCCGGTAGCCATCGGTATCCATCTCCCCCCGAGAGGCGCCTATAATACGCGCTTCGTCAGGCATCTGCCCGGCGCACATGCGGGCAAAAAGCGCGGGCAGGATCTTGCGACGGGCCAGATCCCCAGTGCCGCCGATAATAACAAGGTCAAAAGGATCAACCGGGATTGTAGTGGCGGGCATAGGCGTTGTCCCCTGGTGGCCTTGGTGGCGGCGCCGCGGCGCTGGCGCCCCTTCGGAGACGCAGGTCGGGCGCACACCCGAAACGCCGCAGCCCCTAAACCCCGTTAGCGATACCGTTATGTCACTGAGAGGGTCACAAATCCGTGTCAGCCGCAAGATTTTCTTTTGCCCACGCGATCATGGCCCCTAGCTTGGCGTACCATGGTAGACAGCCCGGGGACCCAATGAACGATCAAGACCATGCGTTTGCCGAAGCCCGGCCCCTGGGCAAGTTCGAAGACCCATTTGTGACCGCAAAGGGCGAACGACGAGCTGTTGTGCCCCTGAAGGGTGTTGAAACGCTTTGGTTCAATACCGGTACGCTTTGCAATATTGAGTGCCTGAATTGCTATATAGAATCGAGCCCGACCAACAACCGGCTGGTTTATATCACCGCTGATGAGGTTTCAGACTATCTCGACCAAATTGAGGACCGGGGCTGGAAAACCCAAGAGATCGGTTTCACGGGCGGCGAGCCTTACATGAACCCGCAGATGAACGCCATGACGCGGCGTTGTTTGGAACGGGGCTACCGGGTACTGGTGCTGACAAACGCCATGCGCCCGATGATGCGTCCGAAAGTGCAGGAGGGGCTTCTGGCCCTGAAAGCTGACTTTCCCGGACAGCTGACATTGCGCGTATCTGTCGACCACTACCGCCCAGACATGCACGACCAGGAACGGGGCCGCGGATCGTTTGCCGTAGCGCTCACTGGGATGAAATGGCTGCGCGACCACGGCTTTGCCATGGCGGTGGCCGGGCGCACGCTCTGTGAGGACACCGAAGCCGAAAGCCGCGCCGGATACGCGGCGTTCTTCGCCGAGCACGGCTTTGATATCGACGCCATGAACCCAGGGCAGACGCTGCTATTCCCCGAAATGGACGAAACCGTTGAGGTGCCCGAGATCACCACCGCCTGCTGGGGCATCCTGAACAAGGACCCCGGCGAGGTGATGTGCGCCACGTCCCGTATGGTGGTCAAGCGCAAGGGTGAGGCGCCATCCGTGGTTGCATGCACCCTCCTGCCCTATGACAAGGCGTTCGACACCGGCCCAAGCCTTGCGGCGGCCGAACGGCCTGTGCCGCTCAACCACCCCCACTGCGCGAAATTCTGCGTCCTTGGCGGGGCGAGCTGCTCTGCGTGAGGGGGAAAGCTTCCCTTTGAAAAGCTCTTTTACGGCGTCAAGATAAACCCTGGCCCCGGGACTAAAAGAAGCTCCATCAGGAAGCTTCGACCCCCCGTAAGCCCGTTACCGCGCCAGGCGGCGGACCGTGTCCCAAAGGGCGTCTGGCACCGCCACTGGGTCCATTTGTTTGGGACGGGCGCCCGGCAATCGGGCCTCCTTGTCGCGCGCCACAGCTTCCGAAAGCGCGGCGATGCGGCTGTGAAAGCCGTCTCCCGCCACCGCCGTGGGGTGTATCAGCAGGTAGGTTTGACCTAAGTTGTGGGGCGGACCGTCAGGCAATTTGAGCCCCGCCACCTCGGTGCTGGCTGCGGTGTCGGTCAAGGCGGAGGCCAGCACCTCGGCCATCAGACCAAATCCCCAGCCTTTCGCCCCGCCGGTGCTGACAAGTGATCCGGCGAGCGCCGCCGCCGGGTCGGTCGTGGGCTCTCCCGCGGCGTCCACCGCCCAACCGGGGGGGATCTTTTCCCCGGCGGCCTTTGCCATCGTGATCTTGCCCAGCGCCACAGCGCTCGTGGACTGGTCAAACCCAAAGGCTATGCCCCCGCCCGGAGCGGGCACGTGCATGGCAATGGGGTTTGTGCCCAACACCCTATAACGCCCGCCCGGCGGCGCAACGATCGCCGAGGCGTTCGTAAAGCCCAGGGCAATCGCTCCCGCCTCGGCCAGACGGCGGGTGAAGTAGCCGAGCGATGTGCAGGTGTGTGCACCACGAATGGCAAGCGTCACGGTACCCTGTCTTTCCATCACCCGCAGCGCTGGCGCAATCCCGGCGTCAAAGGCGGGCTGCGCAAAGCCAAGCCGGGCGTCCACTGTCAAAACCGCCGGTTTCGGCTGGCTGATTTTGGGCTCCACGGTGCCTTTCACTCGTCCGCTGCGCAACTGCAGGCAGTAGCTTTCCACGTAGTAAAGCCCACAGATCACGTTGCCCTGGGCCTCGGCCGCGCGCACAGCGCGGGCCACGCTTTCGGCCACGGGCGGCACCGCCCCGTGGCGGGTCAAGGCGGTTGCCGTTTTGGTTTCGATCTCGTCCAGGGAGATGTCAGGCATGGGGGATGCTCCAGCGGCTGAGGATGTCGTCGATGTCCGCGGCACCTGTGGCACCGATGCGCCCAGGCGTGCGCGAAAGCCTGGGCGCGGGCGCGGGCTGGTGAATACCGCTTGCGGTCTCGAAGGTGCCGCGGGCGGCATTGTGGGCGTCGCCGTAAGCCTCAGCGATGGTCAGGACCGGGGCGACACAGGCGTCCGTCCCGTCAAAATGCTTCGCCCAAACGTCGCGGCTGGCCCCTGCAAAGGCGGCTTCGAGGGTGGCGCGCGCCGCTGGCCAGGCGGCACGGTCGTGCTGGCGCGCGACCAGGTCTTCGGTTGCCCCGGGCGCCAGGTCGAGCCCCGCAACGAGGTCGCGATAGAATTTCGGTTCAATGGCTCCCACCGCGACGAAACCGCCGCAGGCGCAGCGATAAATGCCGTAGAATGGCGCTGCCCCGTCGAGCACGTTAGCCCCGCGCCGGTCGGTCCAGGCGCCCCCCTGGGCCATGCCATAGACCATGGCCATAAGATGCGCCGTGCCGTCGGTGATGGCCGCGTCAACAACCTGACCCCGACCGCTTTTTGCGGCGTCCCAGAGGGCGGCCAACATACCGAAAGCCAAGTAAATCCCGCCGCCACCAAAATCCCCTATTAGGTTCAGGGGCACAACAGGCGTGTCGGCGGGTCCGATGGCATGCAGCGCGCCGGACAGCGCGATGTAGTTGATGTCGTGGCCCGCCGTGGGCGCACGCGGACCGCTTTGTCCCCAACCGGTCATGCGCCCGTAAACCAGGCGCGGATTAAGCGTGGCGGCCGCTTCGGGTCCCAGCCCCAAACGCTCCATCACGCCGGGGCGTAACCCTTCGATCAGCCCGTCGGCCCGGGCAATCAACTCCCGCACCCGTGCCACGCCTACGTCTGTTTTCAGATCGAGCGCCACGTGCTGCCGAGAACGGTCGAGAATGTCCACCTCAAGCCCCAATAGATGGCGCAGGCCCGGCCGTTCCACCCGGATCACCTCGGCGCCGAAATCCGCCAGACACATGGCCGCAAAAGGCGTCGGTCCCAGCCCCGCGATTTCGACGATGCGCAGCCCGCTGAGCGGCGGTTGAGCCATAGCGCGATCCCTCCCCAGTGGGGCTGCCAACCCGGCGTGCCCTGCCCCAGGGTCTAGCGCCCGTACCGCGCTCCCGCCAGCGGGAAATCCGCCGATAGGTCGGCGCCACCCAGGTGACAGAAGGCCCCGCGCGGTGTATCAGGGTGCCATGCTGGGCCGTCAGAGCCCGGGTGCCAAGGCAGACAAAAACACTTATCAGGCAAGTGGAGAGCATCATGACAGCCCTAACCAGACGCGGCGCGCTTTTGGGCGGCACCGCAGGACTGCTGGCCGCCTGTGGCGGCGGCGTAAACTCCGGCGGACGCGATCGTATCGATCAACGGGTGACCTCGGCTGTGGGCACAATGCAGTCGGAGTTTCCTTTTACCTCGGCGCTGATGGAGCGTGCGGCAGGCATGCTGGTGAT
>JBCCMR010000106.1:0-9543 GCA_039026255.1 Pseudomonadota bacterium | reverse complement strand
CGCCCCCGGCCACCCACCCCCGCCCGGGCACCGGTGCTGGTGGCGGGGCCAGTGGCCGGAGGGCACGCCCGTGAGCACACCGCCAGACCCGACCGTTGATCCGAGCCCCGATCCCACGCTTCGCGGCGCACCTAGGGTTGATGATAAGGACCGGGCGCTTCGCCCCCAAACGCTCGAGAATTTTACTGGCCAAGCGGAGGCCCGCGCCAACCTGCGTGTCTTTATCGAAAGTGCCCGGCGACGCGGGGCGGCCATGGACCACACGCTTTTTTACGGGCCGCCGGGGCTTGGCAAGACGACGCTTGCGCAGATCATCAGCCGCGAACTGGGCGTGAACTTTCGCATGACCTCGGGCCCAGTTCTGGCCAAAGCCGGGGACCTGGCCGCGATCCTAACCAACCTCGACGCCCGCGATGTGCTTTTCATCGACGAAATCCACCGGTTGAACCCGGCGGTGGAAGAAGTGCTTTACCCTGCGCTGGAGGATTTTGAGTTGGACCTGGTGATCGGCGAAGGGCCCGCAGCGCGCACGGTGCGCATCGACCTGCAACCCTTCACGCTGGTCGGGGCCACCACACGACTTGGCCTTTTGACGACACCCCTGCGGGACCGTTTTGGCATCCCCACCCGGCTTGAGTTTTACACCGTGGAAGAGTTGCAGCAGATCGTAGAACGGGGCGCGCGGCTGATGGGCGCGAAGGCCACCGAGGCCGGCGCCGCGGAAATCGCCCGTCGCGCCCGCGGCACCCCGCGCATCGCCGGGCGTCTTTTGCGCCGGGTGGTGGATTTTGCCGTCGTGGAAGGTGACGGCACCGTGGATCGGGCGCTCGCCGACCGGGCGCTGACCCGGCTGGGTGTGGACGCGCTGGGGCTCGACGGGGCGGACCGGCGCTATCTGCGAATGCTGGCGGAAAACTACGGCGGTGGACCTGTTGGGGTCGAAACGATCTGCGCTGCGCTGTCAGAGGCCCGCGATGCCGTGGAAGAGGTAATCGAACCCTACCTTTTGCAACAGGGCCTGATACAGCGCACGCCGCGTGGGCGGATGCTGGGGCAAAAGGCCTGGGCGCACCTGGGCATGAACGCGCCTAAGCTTGATGCCCCGGGGGGTCAGGTCGGTCTCTTTGACGACTAAGTGCCCGCGCCTTTCGTTTGGCTGCCGAAGAGGCTAAGGGGCGGCCATGGCAGATATCATCGACAACCCGGCGCCGCTTTTTTCGCTTTCTGATGGCGCCTATCGATTTGCCCGCTGGGGGCGCCCAATCGCGCCGGTGGTGTTCGGGGTGGATGATGCGACGCTTGCGCCGCTGAAATCGGCGATTTCCCAGACCGTGGCCATTACTGGGACCCGAATCGAGGAGACCGACCCCGACACCGGCGCCAATTTTATGTGGTTTTTCTGCCGCGAATGGGAAGAACTGCGCCACGTACCCAACCTCGACAAGCTATTTAGGGATTTTGAGTTCACCATGTCGGCGCTCGAAGCAGAGGGGGCGATCCGCTACCGGTCGTTTGGGTTTGATCCCGCGGGCGCAATCCGACTTTGCGTAGTGTTTGTGCGTGTGGATGGGGCCACCGCAGAGCTACCTATTCAAACGCTGGCGGTGGGGGAAACCTTTCAAAGCCTTTTGACCTGGGCCGACAGCGCCTTCGACCGCGTTAGCCCTATCGCCAAGATCGCGTCGAACAATATGGTCATCGTGAAACCCGAGTTTGCTGCGATTACCCGTGCGGCCTATGACGCGACCATGCCCGATACCGCGTCGGACCGGTCCCACGCCCTGCGCCTTTCTGCGCGCGCTCGGCTCCTTTGGGACGCACTCGATGACGCATGAGCTGGCGGTGCGCGTCTGGTACGAGGATACCGACCTCGCAGGGATCGTCTATTACGCCAACTATCTGAAATACATCGAACGGGGACGGTCTGACCTGGTGGCCCGGGCGGGCGTAGACCAAGGCGCGCTGGCCCGCGACGGGGGCTTGGTCTTTGCTGTGCGCGAAGTGCACGCCCGCTACCTAGCGCCCGCGCGCCTGGGCGATGACCTGACCGTGCGCACCACCGTCTACGAAACGGGCCCCGTGCGGATGGTGTTTGACCAGGCGGTCTGGCGCGGAGAGGTTGTGCTTTTCACCGCCACCGTCACCGTCGTCTGCGTCCATCAAAGCGGCCGCCCATTGCGCGTCCCGGCAGAAATCCGCCAGAAAATTGAAACAATCGCGTAGATTTGCGCGGGCCTGGCTGACAAATTGTGGAAATGCGCGCGTCTGTGGCGTCACGTTGCACAAACAAAAGCGCCCCGAATGACGCGGGGCCGACAGGCAGCCCAGGCGGACCCATGGAAACAGACGTTTTGGCGACGGTGGCAGAGGTAGATTTTTCGCTTCTTGCCCTCTTTTTGCGCGCCACCCCCACGGTCAAGATCGTGATGATCATTCTCGTGCTGGCCAGCGTTTGGTCCTGGGGAATTATCATCCAGAAATTCATCAACTATGCCCGTGCCCGCCGCCAAGCGGACGCCTTTGACCGGGCGTTTTGGTCGGGCGAGCCGCTCGATGAGCTCTACACCAAGCTCGGCCCTGACCCGACCGGCGCGTCCGAGCGTATCTTCGCCGCTGGCATGGTGGAGTGGCGCCGGTCCCACCGCAGCGACGGGGCGCTTATTGCCGGCGCCCAGGCGCGGATTGACCGCTCTATGGATGTGGCCATCAACCGGGAGGGGGCACGGCTCAACAACGGGCTGACATTCCTCGCTACAGTGGGGTCTATCGCGCCTTTTGTCGGGCTCTTCGGGACGGTCTGGGGCATCAAGCACGCCTTCGAGGAGATCGCTATCCAGCAGAACACCAACCTGGCGGTTGTGGCGCCCGGCATTGCCGAGGCGCTTGTGGCCACGGCGCTGGGTCTTGTGGCGGCGATTCCGGCGGTCATCTTTTACAATAAGCTTAGCGCTGATGCGGATGCGCTGATTTCCAACTATGACAGTTTCGCGGATGAATTTGCGACCATTCTGTCGCGACAGTTGGACGCTTGATCCATGGTGGCGAATGTTGTTTCAGGCGGGGAAGGCGGCGGCGGGGGCCGCAAGGGGAGGCGTAGCCACGCCCGCCGCAAACCTATGGCCGAAATTAATGTCACGCCGTTTGTGGACGTGATGCTGGTGCTTTTGATCATCTTTATGGTTGCGGCCCCGCTTTTGACGGTGGGCGTGCCTGTGGAGCTCCCTAAGACCGCCGCCCAGCCCCTTCCTACCGAAGAAGAAGAGCCCTTAGCTATCGCCATCGGCGCAGATGGGACGGTGGCGCTGCAGTCCGAGCCGGTAGAGCGAGAGCGGCTTGTCGCGATTTTGCGGGCGGTTGCCGCCGAACGGCAGGGCGACAAGGTTTTCTTGCGCGCCGACGCGACCGTCCCCTACGGCGAAATCATGGAGATTATGGGCGCCCTAAACGCAGGTGGTTTCACAAATATCGGGCTTGTGACCGATGCCGGGGGTCCGACGCTTGACGGCGCGGACGGGGACCGGTGATCCCGTGGAAACGGGCCCCAAGATATCCATTGCGGCGCACGGCGCCATTATTCTGGGCGTGGCCTTTGGCGGGCCGATCTTTGACGCCGACGATAGCGCTGCGATCCAAATATCAGAGGTCTCAATCGTGAGCGGGGCGGAATTCGCCAGCCTGCAGAGCCAGGCGCCCCGCGTCACAGAGCCCGCCGCCGCGGCGCCTGCTGCGCCCGCCGCGCCTGACGGGCCTGAGGTGCCCGCCATCCCCACCCCCGACACCGCCTTGGCCGCGCCTGCCGCGCCCGATGCTCCGTCCCCGCCGGAGCTGCCCGCGGATGCGGCCGTGCCAGAGCCGATTCCGCAGCCGGTGATTGAGGCACCGACCCAGGCCGACACCGCCCAGGCGGCGCTTGGCGGGGCGGTGACCGTCCCCGATATCCCCGAAGGCCAGGTGGACAACCCCGTGGCCGAGCCGGAGCAGTTGGCGCTGGTGCGCCCACGCCCGCGCCCCGCGCGCCGCATCGACAGCACCCCCGCGCCGCCTCCGCCCGAAGACCTGCCCACTGGCGACACCCAAGTAGACGCCACTGCCCCCGACGAAAGCACTACGCCCCAACCGGACCCCCCAGCTAGGCCCGCTGCGCCCGAGGCCAGCACAACCGAGATCGTTTCAGATGACGACGCCACCTCGGCTGCGCCCAAAATCAGCATGCGCCCCCGCGGTCGCCCGAGCGACATCACCCGACGCGCCCAGGCCGCCCGCGAGGCCACCGCAGCCGCAGAGGCCGCTGCGGCTGCGGCTGCGGCCGAAACCGACGAATCCGCGACCGAGGACACCCGCGCTGCCCAGGCGGCTGCCATTGCCGCGGCCCTGGCCGAGGTGGACGCAGGCGCCGCGCCATCGGCGGCGGTTGTCGGCCCGCCCCTAACAGGGTCCGAAAAGGCAGGGCTTGTGCTGGCGGTGCGCGAATGCTGGAACGTGCCCGTGGGCGTGCAGGACGCCGGCAACCTGCGCGTAGTGCTAGCGGTGAATATGAACCCCGACGGCAGCCTGAACGGCGCGCCGCGCCTGATCGAGCCCGGCGGCACCCCCCAAGGCCTGACCCGCCAGGCTTTTGAGGCGGGGCGCCGGGCGCTTTTGCGCTGCGCGCCCTACGACCTGCCGCGGGACAAATACGAACACTGGAAGCGGATCGAGGTGGCCTTCGACCCGCGCAATATGGTGCTGCGATGACCGATCATGCGACGACACGCCCTAGGGCTGAGCGCCTCGTGACCTTTTTGACTGCGTGTCTGGGGCTTCTTACGCTTCTTTTGGCCACCGCAGGGCCCGCACGGGCGCAGGAAGGTTCCCCGGGGCCTCTCAGGCTCGAACTGACCGAGGGCGTGATAGAACCCTTGCCTTTTGCCATGCCAAGGTTCCTAGCCGAAAGCGCCCAGGCGGATACCTTTGCGTCCCAGATCACCCAGGTGGTGCGCGACGACCTGGTGAATTCGGGGCTCTTCCGGGCCATATCGCCGGACGCCTTTATTGGGCGCGTCACCAACTTTAACGCGCCTGTGCAGTACCCGGATTGGCGCGCCATCAATGCCCAAGCGCTGATTACCGGTGCTGTGACCGTCACCGACGATGGGCGCATGCAGGTGAAATTCCGCCTGATCGACGTCTTCGGCCAGGATCAACTGATCGGGCGCCAATTTGCCGCCTCTTCCCAGTCGTGGCGGCGCATGGCCCACAAAGTCGCGGATGCCATCTACGCGCGCCTGACCGGCGAACAGGGCTATTTTGACAGCCGCGTGGTCTATATCGCCGAGGAAGGGCCCAAGGACGCTCGGCGCAAGCGCCTGGCGGTCATGGACTACGACGGCGCAAATATCCGCTACCTGACCGACGCTAGCGACCTGGTGCTGGCCCCCCGGTTCAGCCCCAACGCCCGCGAAATCATCTACACAAGCTATGAAACTGGCGTCCCCCAGGTTTTTTTGATGAACATCGACACGCTCTCGCGGCGGCTGATCGACCAGGAACGCAACATGTCGTTTGCTCCGCGCTTTAGCCCCGACGGGCGCCGGGTGATCCTGTCGCTCAGCGACGGGCGGCAATCGGACCTCTATACATTCGACATCGCTACGGGGCGGAAGGCTCAGGTCACAAACACCCCCGCCATCGAGACCGGGCCCAGCTATGCCCCCGATGGCAGCCGCATCGTCTTCGAGTCAGACCGCGGCGGCGGGCAGCAGATCTATGTGATGGCAGCCACAGGCGGCTCGGCGCAGCGGATCTCAAAGGGGCAGGGGCGCTACGCTACGCCTGTGTGGTCGCCGCGTGGGGACCTGATCGCATTTACCAAAATCTTGAACGGGCGGTTCCACATCGGCGTGATGGGCACTGACGGCTCAAACGAGCGGCTTTTGACCGGCTCGCAACTGGAAGAAGGCCCGACCTGGTCCCCGAACGGGCGCGTGATTATGTTTTTCCGCGAAGCCCCAGGCGCCCAGGGCGGACCCAGCATTTACACCGTGGACGTCACCGGCCGCAACTTGAGGCGGCTTGCCACGCCCACCTTCGGGTCCGACCCGGCGTGGTCGCGGCTTTTGGAGTGAAATCTGAAACGCGCCCTGGTATGGGTCGCGCTGAACCGGGCGCGGACGAGACGCCCAAGGAGGATGAGCGATGACACGATTTGCAAGCGGCACCCCCTGGCGCGCTGCCCTGATCCTGGGCGCGGCCCTGGCCCTAGGCGCCTGCGCGGATTTCCGCGGCGACGGGCTGGGCGGTGACGGTGGCCCCGGCAGCGGTGCAGGCGGGGTGGTGCCCGGGGGCGCCTCGGATCCAGCTTCAAGCGCATATTTCCAGCAGACCATCGGCGACCGGGTGCTTTTTGCCGTCGACCAGTCGACGCTAACACCGGCGGCCACAGCGGTGCTGGACGGGCAAGCGACCTGGCTTTTGGAGTACACGCAATACACTGCCACCATAGAAGGGCACGCTGACGAACAGGGCACGCGAGAATATAACCTGGCCCTGGGCGCCCGGCGCGCCAATGCCGTGCGCGACTATCTGGTGTCTAAGGGCATCGCCGCGGTCCGGGTGGATATTGTCACCTACGGTAAAGAACGCCCTCTCGAGATCTGCTCGGAAGAGGCCTGCTACGCTAAAAATCGCCGCGCAGTCACTCTGGTGGCGGCAGGCGCTGGGGTCTGATGGCGCGCCGCGGGGTTCTCGCGATATTGCGCGTCTGGGTCATAGCCGCTGCGCTGGGCCTTTGGCCGCATGGGGCGGCTGCACAGGACCCGGAGACCTTGGCTGACATCCGCCAAGAGCTTCAGTTCGTGCTAGGAGAAATCCAAACCCTGCGGCGCGAGTTGTCCACCACTGGGGGCGCGGGGCTGCCTACCAACACCGGCCCCGCGTTGGCGCGCATCGACGCCCTTGAGGCGGAAGTCCGCCGCTTGACGGGTGAAATCGAAGAGAAGACTTTTGCTATTGAGTCAATTGTCAAAGACGGGACCAACCGCATCGGTGACCTGGAGTTTCGGCTCTGCGAATTGGAATCTGGTTGCGATGTGACCGCGCTAAGCCGGACGGCACCGCTCGGCGGGCAGGGTTTGACGCGGCCCACCGGTCCTGCGGCACCGACCGTGCCTGGGGACGAAAAAGTGCCTGAAACCGCCGGCGCGACCGACAGTGAGCGCGCCAGCTTTGAGCGCGCTATGGCCGCGCTAGAGGCGCAGAACTTCGCAGCTGCCGCAGGTCAATTCGCAGCGCTGACCGAGAACTTTCCCGGTGGCCCCCTCACCGGGGAGGCCGACTATTGGCGCGGTGTGGCCCTGGCTGGGGCCGGAGATTGGTCGAATGCCGCGCGGGCCTTTCTGGAGAGCTTTTCCGGCAGCCCTGAGGGTGTCAAAGCCCCCGAAGCGCTTTACCGCCTTGGGCTTAGCTTAAACGAACTGGGCCAACGGGAAGAGGCGTGTCTCATGCTCTCGGAGGTTTCCTTGCGCTATCCCACGGCGGCGGTGGGGACCCAAGCGGAAGCGGATTTCGCCACGCTCTCCTGTGGCTGACGGGACCTCGCAAGAGCCGCCAGGAGACCCACGCGCCGCGGTGCTTTTGCCGGGTGCGATGCCGGAAGGCCCGGTTGGGGTTGCCGTGTCGGGCGGGTCCGACAGCATCGCGCTGCTGCTTCTGTTGCGGGCCCGCGGAGTGCCGGTGGCGGTTGCTACGGTGGACCATGGTCTGCGACCAGAAGCCGCCGCAGAGGCCCGCACGGTGGCCGCGCTTTGCGCGCGTTTGTCCGTAGCCCATGACACCTTGACGATCTCACCCCTTGCCCGCGGCAATTTGGCCGCGCGCGCGCGTGAGGCGCGCCTGGGTGCCTTGGCGGGCTGGGCGGAGGCGCGCGGGCTTGCGACGCTCGCCCTTGGCCATACCCGCGACGACCAGGCGGAAACGCTGCTGATGCGGCTGGCCCGGGGCTCTGGCGTGGATGGGCTTGCGGCAATGGCGCCGAAGCGAAAAGCCTACGGCGTGACCCTTTGGCGTCCGCTGTTAGACACCATGCGTGCCGAGCTGCGCGCCTGGCTCACGGCCCAGGGGGTGCCCTGGATCGATGACCCAAGCAATGAAGACCCGACATCTGAGCGGGTGCGCGCCCGCCTAGCGGTGGCAGCGTTAGGGCTCGATACCAGGCGGCTGGCCCAGACGGCGGAGCGCATGGCGCGCGCCCGGGTCGCCCTGGAAGAGGCAACGGTCACCCTGGCCAAGGCATCTGCCACGGCCCACGCCATCGGGTCGGTGACCCTAAGGATCGCATCCCTTCAGACGGCACCGCAGGAAATTACCTTGCGGCTTTTGGCGCATGCGCTCGGGTGGGTCGGCGCGCAGCCTTATCGTCCGCGCGAAGACGCGCTTTCGCGCCTCGCCGAAGGGTTGGCAGCAGGGCTGGGTGGGACGCTCCATGGATGTGAGGTGTTCGTCAGCCGTGGTGCGGCAACGGTCGTACGGGAATGGGCCGCTATGGCCCACGTAGGCCCTCACGTTGGCGATGGCACACTTTACGACGGGCGCTGGCAACTGGAGCCAATCCCTGATGGATGCCACGTCGCGCCCCTTGGACCAAACGGATGGGCCGCGTTGCCCGCCACGGCTCGTGCCGCCACGCCACATCGGCAAGCCCGCGCCACACCGGCGCTTTGGCGCGGCGACGAATTGCTTTCGGCGCCCCAGGCGGGTATGGTTCGAGCTTGGACATGCACGCTTGTTACTCCGCCTAGGGATTTCGCGACTTCCATCCTGTCGCATTGAAACCGCCCGGCGTGAGGTTATCTTTGATGGTGATGCTTCCGCAATGGTCCCGCGCCCGCTTGGCGCGACAAGGAGAACCGCTTTGGGTAATACCAGAAACCTCGTCTTTTGGGTCGTCCTCTTCCTGCTGATAGTGGCCCTTTTCAATATGTTCGCTAACAATCCAAGCGGCTCAGAAAACCAGCGTACTTACAGCCAGTTCATTCAGTCGGTAGAAAGCGGTCAAGTGCGGGAGGTGATGATCGACGGGGAAACGATCACCGTCATCGGCAGCGACGACGTACGCTACACCACAGTGCAGCCGAGATCGGCCATGCAAAACAACGAGTTGGTGGATAAACTCATCAACGCCAATGTGGAGGTGGTGGCCCAGCCGCAGGAGCAGTCGACCTTCTTTTCGGCGATCATGATGTGGTTGCCGTTCCTCCTGCTGATCGGCGTGTGGATTTTCTTCATGAACCGAATGCAGGGCGGCGGGCGCGGCGGCGCGATGGGCTTTGGCAAGTCGAAGGCTAAGCTTTTAAATGAACGCCATGGGCGTGTGACCTTCGACGATGTCGCAGGCATCGACGAAGCCAAAGATGAACTCGAAGAAATCGTTGAGTTCTTGCGGGACCCACAAAAATTTAGCCGTTTGGGCGGTAAAAGTCCGAAAGGTGCCCTTCTTGTGGGCCCTCCGGGCACCGGTAAAACGCTCTTGGCGCGGGCTATCGCAGGCGAAGCTGGCGTGCCATTTTT
>JBCCMR010000105.1:0-9556 GCA_039026255.1 Pseudomonadota bacterium | reverse complement strand
CAGCCGTTCGGCTTGGGGCATCCCGTGGGCTACAAGCGCCTGAGCGCAGCCAACCCAATCTCCCTCTGGCTCGGGCCGGTTGAGCGATGCCCAACTAAGCGTACCGCAAACATTGTCGCCCATGCCATGGGTATCGGTCCAGGCGGCACCGTGGCGCAAAAGCGTCGTCGCAAGCGCCGCATTGCCGCGAAAAACCGCATGGTTTAGCGCGCTTGCCCGCCAGTCCCCGCCTCGGACATCGATGGGCCAGCCAAGGGCGGCCATCGTCCCCACTGCGTCTGACACACCAGCAGCGGCCAGTTCCGGCAGCATGCGCAGCCGCGCATCACCCAATGTGGCGATCAGGTCCGGGTGCGTGTCCAGGAGTTGCCGCGCCGCGTTTCCGTCAGCCCGGGCGCAGGCGGCCAGAAAGCGGTCGCCGGGGTCAAGCGATGCCCGGCCCCCCGCTTGGGCGATGATTTCGGCCGCCTCACCCAACCCATAGCGAAGGGCCATAACATAAGCGCTTGCGCCGTCCTGAGCTGCGGCGTTTGGATCCGCGCCCGCATCCAAAAGTGCCGCTATATGGGCCGCTGAGCGCCGCCGCCGGATTGCCCAGGTCAGCAGGCTATTACCGCCCAGATCGCCTAAGTCCGCAGACTGTTCCAGGAGCAGTTTCAACGTCGCAAGGTCGTCGAAATCCAGACACCGGAAGACGGCGTTGGTGCCGCGAACCTGAGCCCCGGCGTCCAACAAGAGTGGTGTGCAGACGGGATTGTCGAGAGAATGGTAAAGCGTTTCCCCATCATTTGGATCCGCCCCCGCTGCCAAAAGCATCCGGGTTAGGTCCGGGTCGAAATTCACCCCCGCCGCTCCGTAAAGCGCCGACACCTCCCAAGTTTCAGGCTGCGCGCCACCGGTGAATTCTGCGCGCCGAGTCACCCGCCGGTTCGGGTCCGCGCCCGCGCGCAACAGGCGATCCACAGTGGCGCAGATACGTTTTTGATAGGGCGCTAGGGTCACAAGCGCCGAATTACACGCCGCAGTAAGCGGTGTCAGACCCAGCGCGCCACCTTCCTGGTCAATCCATGAAGGGTCGACGGATATATGGCGGGTTACTCGGTCCGTGTCCCCCAGGGCGCAAGCCAGCCAGGGGTCGTCCGGTTGGCGAAAGTCGGGGGCCTGCAGCATGCGCGCGGCGGCTCTTGGCGCGGCGCGGCGAGCGCCGCCGACGATGTCTCCAGAATAGATCATACCCAAAAGTGCCGCTACCTGGCGCGCCGGATCACCTTGGGCGGCCCGTTTGACCCGGACATACGTCCCCAGATCGGCCCACGAGGCAAAGCCATATTCCCGCGCCACGCAGGATTGGGCATCGTGAAGCCGAAGCGCCAAGGCCCTAATGCCCGCAGTGTCGCGGCCCTGGGCTGCAGGTAGATTGGCGCGAACCCGGGCGATTGCCTCTGGCACGCTGCGACGTAGACCCGCGAGCAGGTCTTTGGCCTGGCGTTTGAGCTGGTCGATATCGGGGCGGGGGGGAAGCGATTTCACAGGTACCTCCGTGCGATAAGGCCGATGACCCGCATCCCGGCTGCACGAAAGCTGTGATGGT
The DNA here is from genome assembly GCA_039026255.1 of Pseudomonadota bacterium. Lineage (GTDB taxonomy): Bacteria > Pseudomonadota > Alphaproteobacteria > Rhodobacterales > Rhodobacteraceae > Amylibacter. The sequence goes on along the minus strand of JBCCMR010000105.1, from coordinate 7,965 downwards.
GTGCGCTTACCGCTGCAAGTGGGCTCTGCCCTTCCCGCGGGTCCGGGGGCGGCCTGCACCGCGCAACCGGTCTAGGGCGCGCGCGCCAACCCTGTCAAGCGATCCGCTGGGCAAGCTTCAAAAGGAAGCTTGATCGCCCGCGCGCATCAGGCACCTGTGTTGAAGGGGGGGGCGGTGCCGCGGGCGGGGGAAACAAGCTTCCGCAAGGAAGCTTGCCCGCCCGCCGCAGGCGCGCCGGGGTCGCAGACCCCGGCCCAGAGAGCCCGGCTCAAAGCACCCGGTCAGGAGGCTCTTGGCCGTCAAAGAACGCCTGGACGTTTTCCAGCACACGAAAGCCCATCGCCTCCCGGGCCTCCTGGGTAGCGCTACCCAGGTGGGGCAGCATCACCAGGTTGCGGGTGCATTGCAGCAGGTCCGGGTGCACCCGCGGTTCGCCTTCAAAGACGTCGAGCGCGGCGCCGCCGATGGTCTCCCACCAGAGCGCCTGGGCCAGCGCGCGTTCGTCGATAACCTCGCCCCGGGCGGTGTTGATCAGGAATGCGTCGGGCTTCATGGCATTAAGCCGGGCGTCATTGATCAGGTGCCGGTTCTTAGCCCCGCCGGGGCAGTGCAGCGACACAAAATCGCTGACCGCTAGCATGTCGTCGAGGCTGGGATACTGGCGCGCGCGGAACTGCGCCAGAAGATCGGGCGCCACGGGCGAGCGGTTGAAAACCACCACTTGCATGCCAAAGCCAAAATGCGCCCGGCGTGCCATTTCCTGGCCGATACGCCCGAAGCCCACGATGCCCAGCACCTTGCCCGACACCTTGGTGCCCACCAGATGCGTGGGGCGCCAGCCATCCCATCGGCCTTCGCGAACTTCCCGTTCGCCTTCGCCAGCCCGGCGCGCCACCATCAACATAAGCGTCATAGCCAGATCTGCGGTACATTCGGACAGCACGTCAGGCGTGTTTGTCACCGTCATGCCCTGGCGAGCTGCGGTGCCGGTGTCGATGTGGGAATAGCCCACACCGTAGTTCGCCAGAAGCTTTGTGCGCGCGCCCGGCACGTCGAGCGCTTCGGCCGTCAGCTTATCGGTCACCGTGGGCAACACCGCGTCATAGCCCGCCACCGCCGCGCGAAATTCTGCCGGGTCGAGCGGACGGTCATCGCGGTTCAGCGTCACGTCGAAGGCATCCGCCAGGCGCGCTTCAACCGCGGCGGGCCATTTGCGGGTCACAAGGACACGGGGTTTTGCCATGGGTCTGGTCCTTACTGCATCACGCGAGCGATGGTTTCGCCGATATGGCTGGGGCTTTGCGCCACGGTCACACCGGCCGCCGAAAGGATCTCCACCTTCTCGGATGCGCTTTCCCCGAAGGCCGAGATAATCGCGCCCGCGTGGCCCATGGTGCGTCCCTTCGGCGCCGTCAGACCGGCCACGTAGGCCACCACGGGCTTAGTGACGTGGTCGCGGATGAATTCAGCCGCCTCAGCCTCTTGCGGACCACCAATTTCACCGATCATAGCAATCACGTGCGTGTCTTCGTCGGCCTCAAACCGCTCCAGGATGTCGCGGAAGCTTGACCCATTGATGGGGTCGCCGCCGATGCCCACACTGGTGGAAATACCGATGCCGCGCTCCTTAAGCTGGCTGGCAGCCTCGTAGCCCAGCGTACCTGACCGGCCCACGATACCCACGTTGCCCCTAAGAAAGATGTGACCTGGCATGATGCCGAGCATCGCCTTGCCCGGGCTGATTGTGCCCGCGCAGTTGGGCCCGGTCAGCACCATCCGGCGCTCCTTGGGGTAGCGGTACATATACCGCTTCACGCGGATCATGTCCTGGGCGGGGATGCCGTCGGTAATGCACACGCAGTAGCGGATGCCCGCGTCGGCGGCCTCCATAATGCTGTCTGCTGCATAGGGGGGCGGCACAAAGACAAGGCTTGCCTCGGCGCCGGTTTCCGCCACGGCTTCCTTAACGGTGTCGAAAACAGGCACGCCTTCGACCTCTTGCCCGCTTTTGCCCGGGGTCACGCCAGCCACGACGTTGGTGCCGTAAGCGACCATTTCGCGGGCGTGAAAGCGAGCCATCTTACCAGTGATCCCCTGCACGATGACCGGGGTTGTTTCGTCGAGAAGGATGCTCATTTCACGGCCCTCACTAGGTTTGCGTGTGCGGCGTCATTCTGCCAAGCCCAAACGGCCCGTTCGGCCGCCTCGGAGAGCGTGTTGGCGCGGATGATCGGCAGACCGCTTGCGGCGAGGATCTTTTGCCCCTCCTCCACGTTGGTGCCCGCCAGGCGCACGACCACTGGCACATCCACGGGGTTTTCGCGCAGGGCCTGCACGACCCCTTCCGCCACCCAGTCGCAGCGGTTGATCCCGGCGAAGATATTCACTAGCACCGCGGCAACGTTCTTATCGGACATCACCAGGCGGAATGCCTTGGCCACCCGCTCGGGCGTGGCCCCGCCGCCGATATCGAGAAAGTTGGCAGGCTCCCCTCCGGCGAGCTTAATCGTGTCCATGGTGGCCATGGCCAGACCGGCGCCGTTGACGATGCAGCCGATATTCCCGTCAAGCCCCACATAAGACAGGCCGCGGTCAGCGGCGCGGGCTTCGCGGGGGTCTTCCTGACTTTTGTCGCGCAGTTCGCTCACCTGCGGATGCCGGAAAAGCGCGTTATCGTCGAAAGTCATCTTCGCGTCGAGCGCAAGGATACGGTCGTCAGCAGTCACAATCAGCGGGTTGATTTCAACCATGGTCGCATCAAGCTCGGTGAAGGCGCGATAGGTGCCCTGGAGCGTGCGCACCATTTGCTGCACAAGCCCCGCATCAAGCCCAAGCTTGAATGCGATCTCGCGGCACTGAAATTCCTGCAAGCCCACGGCGGGTTCTACGGTGGAGCGGACGATGCTATCAGGCGCCTCAGCGCTGATCTCTTCGATCTCCATGCCGCCCTGGGCGCTGGCTACGATCATCACCCGCTGGGACGTACGGTCGAGCACGAAACCCAGATAAATCTCACGGGCGATCTGGACGGCGCTTTCCACGTAAACGCGGTAGATGCCTTTCCCCTCGGGGCCAGTCTGGTGGGTGACAAGCTTGCGTCCGAACATGCCTTCGCAGGCGTCCTGGATTTCGTTTTCGCTACGGCAGACCTTGACGCCGCCGGCTTTGCCGCGTCCGCCCGCGTGGACCTGGGCCTTAACCACCCAGGCGTTGCCGCCCAATTCGTGGGCCCGGTAGCTGGCCTGCTCGGGACTATAGGCCAACGCACCTGGGGGCGTGGCCACGCCGAAGCGGGTCAAAAGCTCTTTGGCTTGATACTCGTGGATATCCATGGCGGCTTACTCCGCAGCCATGACGGCGCTGTAGGCCCCGTCGAGCGCGCTATCCACGGCGGCCTGATCAAAGTCGTGGCCCATGGCGCGCACCTTGTTGGCAAAGCGGGTGGTAATATCGCGAATCGCTGCTTCGTTGAGCTGGTTGAGAATGCCGATGCGCACCTGCACCGGCGCGCTCAGCGTGGGCCAGATGCCAAACCCTTCGGCGCGGCAGGCGGCGACCAGATCAGCTTCTCGCCCGGCTAGCGTGCCGGGCAGATTCAGTACTACAAGCGAGGTCATGTTCGACGTCACCTCGCAGCCCATGGCGGTCACCGCGGCGCGCAACGCGGCCTCGTGGTGGCTGTAGGCGGCGGCCCTGGCGCTGAGCGTTTCCTCTAGCGTGAGCCGCAGCGCTTCGTGAAAGCTGGCCACCGCATAGGCTGAATGGGTCCGGTGGTAGGTGCCCTTTTCCACGTCTTTGGCGTCCACGATACCCCAGTGCCGGGCCTCAAAGATCGGGTGGTTGGCGTAGGCATAGGCGCCGCAGGTGCGCAGGGTTTCGATGAAACGGTCGGTAAAGGACACGGGCGCATAGGTCAGCGGCAGCGCGCAAATGCCCTTTTGCGGGCACGACGCCCAGCCGTGCACGCCCGGGAAGTCGTCGATACGAAAATCCGCCACGCCAAGCGAAGATACGGCGTCGATCAGCCCCATGACCCCGTGGGTTTCGCAGGCCGCAGAGAAAGCCGCCACGTCGTTGACACGGCCAGACCCGGTTTCCCAATGGGCCATCAGCGCCCACTTGGGCTTGTGCGTTGCCAGCGCCGCGTCGATCACGTCCGCGGTGACCGAGGTGCCATGCGGCACGTCGATGACGGTAACAGATGCGGGCTGGGGGTTCAGGCTGTCGGCGGCCAGTTCTTCGGGCGTCGCCGCGCGGATGCGTAGGCTTAACGCGTCGATGCCCGAGAACGTGCCGTTGGCGAAAACCACAACCTTGTCTCCGGGCATGACCGCCGACACCATCGCGTCGAGCCCGGACCACCCGGTCCCGGCGACGCCGAAGGTATAGGTGTTCTCGGTGCCCCAGATCTGGCGCAGCATATGTTTGCATTCCACCATGCCGCGCAGCACGTCAGGCTGCATGTGGTCGGCCACCCCCGCACCCGCAAAAGCGGCCAGGACCCGCGCATCGGTGTTGCCCGGCCCGGGGCCAGCGGCCAGGGTTTCGGGGATATCGAGCTTCGGGAAAGGCACGACGGTCATGGGCGTATACTCCGGTAGGGTTCTGTGAAGATGGGTGATAAAGCAGTGCCCACATCCCACAACATGCTTTACTCCTGCTTTTGGGTAACTAGTTTGGTGGGTAATTAACTACCCAATATGGTGGATATACCGTTGCATACCAAATCATGGCCCGCCCAAACGGGTAGTTTTTGCCACAAATGCGGTTCGAACACCGATGGTTAGCGATCCTAACCGGGTGATCAACGCGCTCTTGGCGGATGCTAATCCCCTAGTGCTGACCGCGCTGGCAGAGCTTTTCGAACGCGATTCGCGATTTTCCCTAGTGGCAACCGCCGCCACCGCCGAGGGCTTTTTGTCGACCGCCTTGCGAGTGCCGGTGGATATCGCGCTCATCGACTGGAATATCCCTGCGCTTGGCGGCGCGCGGCTCATCGAGGTGCTGCGCGACCACCCGGCGGCACCGCGCATTATTGTTTACGGGGACGACGCGGGCACCCTGCCCCGCCAGGCGATGGCGGCAGGCGCGGCTGGCTTTGCGCCCCGGTCGGCGGATATGTCGGCGCTCTTACAGACCTGCGCCGACGTGGCGGCGGGCAAGATGGTGTTTCCCTTTCTTGACGTGCGCGGGCTGGCCCAAGACCCGATCCAATCGCTAAGCCGTAAAGAACGCGCGCTTCTCGAAGCGCTGGCCAAGGGTATGACCAACCGCGAACTGGCTGGGGCGCTGGAAATTTCGCCCAACACGGTGAAGTTTCACCTGTCGAACATCTACGACAAACTCTCCGTAAAAAACCGCGCCCAGGCGATTGCGTTCTACTACGCCCAGGCATCCGGCTAGGGGTCCGACATTCGCGTAACGATGTTGCGTCTGTATGCCGCCGTGCGCACAGTTCTTTCTTGACATCTTGGGCCGCGGGGCGTCCTAGGCGGCGAAATCCAGCCGCGAAAGGACCCAGATCATGAGCTTCCACCCCGTTGAACAGGCCCCCGCCCGCCTGAACCGCAGCGAACTGGCCGTCCCGGGCAGCCAGCCTCAAATGTTTGAAAAGGCGGCACAATCCGATGTGGACATGATCTTCCTAGACCTGGAGGATGCGGTGGCCCCCGACGAAAAGGTGCAGGCCCGCAAGAACATCATCGAAGCGCTCAACGATATCGACTGGGGCCGCAAAACCATGTCGGTGCGGATTAACGGGCTCGACACGCACTATATGTATCGCGATGTGGTGGATGTGGTCGAACAGGCGGGCAAGCGGCTCGACTTGATTATGATCCCTAAGGTCGGGACCGCCGCGGACGTCTATGCGGTGGACATGATGGTAACCCAGATCGAGGACGCCATGGGCCTAGGCAAACGCATCGGGTTCGAACACATCATCGAAACCGCGCTTGGGATGCAGAACGTGCACGCGATTGCAGGCGCCTCAAAGCGCAACGAGTCGCTGCACTTCGGGGTCGCCGACTACGCGGCCTCGACCCGGGCGCGCACCACCAACATCGGCGGCGTGAACCCCGACTATAGCGTGCTGACCGACCCCGCGGATGACGGCAGCCGCGACACCCACTGGGGGGATATGTGGCACTACGCTCTGGCGCGCATGGTTGTCGCCGCGCGCGCCAACGGCCTGCGCCCCATCGACGGTCCCTTCGGCGACTTTCAGGACGCCGAAGGTTACCGGGCGGCGGCCAAGCGCGCCGCGGTCCTGGGCTGCGAAGGCAAGTGGGCCATCCACCCCAGCCAGATCGCGCTCGCCAACGAGGTCATGAGCCCTTCGGAGGCTGATATCACCAAGGCCAAGCGCATCCTCGAAGCCATGGCGGAGGCCGAAGCCGCGGGCAAAGGCGCCGTTAGCCTTGACGGGCGACTCATTGACTACGCGTCGATCCGCCAAGCGGAAGTGCTGGTCAAAAAGGCCGAACAGATCGCCGGGTCTTAGTCGGAACTGCGGAAAGCCGCGCAGGGGTCTGGGCGGTTCTCCGGCGCCGGGGTGGGGACGCGGATGTCAAAGACACCGCCGTCACCGCCTTCGGTGAAGCCCACGGAAATGAAACGAAGGTCGGGCGCGGCAGCCCGCAGGTAGACCGGGACGCCCCAGGCGGTGTCCGCGTGACCGGAACCGGTCACAAGGACCACCGGCCCCCCGTGGGCGGCAAGCGCGTTGCGCGTGGCCCGGGCAAAGACCGCATCGCGCAGACGTTGGGCCTCTACCATATTGGCCATCATCCCGCGCGGCATCGCCTCGCAATGGGCAGTGAACTGGCGGTCTTCACGGGTGGATTGTTCCTCTTCCGCCAGTGTCTGGTCGAGCCCGTAGGCCCCCGCTTCCGCGCCAAACACCGCCACGGCGCCGTCCATAAACGCCTGGCGCATGTCCGCGCGCGGCACTGCCGCGCCCACCGCGCGGGCGTCGCCCAGGGCTGCAAAAATCGGCGCGTAAAGTTCAAATGGTGGCCAACCGCTTTCGGCCCAGGCCAACACCTCGGCCAGGTCCGACGGGGCTGTGCCCGCCACCCGAGCGGCCTGCTCGGGCGACAGCATCTCGAAGACGACGGCCGTTGGCCGAAGCGCGGAAATTGCTTGGGCCTGGAGCCGGTGGTGGTGGGGGTTGTCATGCACCTCCCCAAGGATGACCACGTCATAGCCGCCAAGCCGGTCGATGAAGTCTTGGGCCGCAGCCGCCATCGGCCAAAGCGCCAGGGTTAGGGTCATGATCAGTCGCATATCCCACGCCTAACCATGGCCGTCACCCCTGGCAAGCGCCCCCGATGCCGCGGACGCACCGCCCCGAGGAAGCTTCACAAAGAAGCTTCTTACCCGGCCTCAGAAGGCCGGTTGAGTGGCCCGGGGCCGCTGGATAAGCACAACGCCCAACAGCAGGATTAGTGCAGGGATGAAGAACAACTCCTTGGGCATTCGGTCGTTTTCCAGTTCCGCCTGCACCAGGGTCACGGGTGTGTCGCCGTAGAAGTCGTATTCGTTGCCGAGCGATTCGAAAAACGGGGTGCCGGGGAAGGGTTCCTCCAGCACGACCTTGTCGCCGTCGATCAGCGTGGTCAGCCCCTGGGCATCAAGCGCCCCCGCCCCGTCACCGGCCACGCCAGGCACCACAATGGTCGTGCGCCGGATGCCGGTGTTGTCGAAGTCCGGGCCCTCGATCACCAGGCGTATATCCTCAGCGTCAGCGGCAGCGTCCAGCATGGTGACCGTCTCGGGCCCGGTCATGACGCGGTATTTGTCCTGCACCTGGTCCAAAAGGAAGTCCGGCCTGAAGAGCATAAAGGCGATCACCAAAAGCATCGCGCTTTCCCATTTTCGGGACCGGCAGATGAAATACCCCTGGGTAGCCGCCGCGAATAAGAGCATCGCAATGAGTGAGATAAAGAAGACCAGGATCGCCTT